>DATNQK010000820.1:0-10355 GCA_036704065.1 Stenomitos sp. | reverse complement strand
GTTCTAAGGCGCGGACACGGCGGTTCGATTTGTTGCGATGCCAATCGTCGGGTTTGATACTCAGCCGCTGAGCTAATTGTTGAGCGAGATCGAGCGTTTGCTCAAGGTCGGCAGAGCTATCCTGCACGAATGGGCTAGCTTTAGGGCTGGGTTCGGAGACGGTCATAATGAATCCTTGAAGCAACCATGCCGATCTTAACGGAGATTCTTGCTAGAATGCCTCTAGCGTTGTCTGCGGCGTTGGTGACTGCCAACAAGTTTATTGATCTATGCTTGTTTTGTACGGGAACCTACTTTGTCCGACGGCAGTAGACCAGGCATGTACCTGGAAACTTTAAGTTGAGACAGTCGGTACCCACCTGGTTTTAGCCAGGTCACAAACTGAGGTAAAACGGCGCTGCGGGCAAGCTATCTTAAGTTTTTAGGTTGGTGATGCGTGTCCCTTTCCCTACGGCAGTGTTTCACTGTGGGTGCTCACCAGCAATACAAAAAAGATTTTCAAGAATCCAAGCCGGCCTCGATGTTTTGGCTGTAATCGGCTGAGCTTCCTTTAGGGCTTGCATCCTGACCTATCAATAAATGTTGACGTCAGGGATCCATAAACATTCTTGTTGCTTTGATAGTGCCGTTGGCAAACCAAGACTCATTTCTTGATGCAGGTTTGCTGGCTCCCCCTGTGAAGGCGTAGTTAGTCACTTTGGAAGCAGATTATTTTTAACCTTGATGAAGTCAGGATGTGAGGTTCCATTTGGCTGGGGAAGTCACGTCTTGCTTAATAGTTCGTTACAATGCAGCGACGTTTGCTCTTGAAAGTTCCGGCCCTGTCCACCTGTAGAGGAGGGGATGAGAGGCGCGAGTCTCCTAAAGCAAAACATCGGCTTCCTAAGCTAGAGAGCCGATGTTTTAACTGATATGAGATGGGGGCGAAGGGACTTGAACCCTTACGACCTTGCGGTCAACGGATTTTAAGTCCGTAGCGTCTACCATTCCGCCACGCCCCCGGTGCTTACCTAAGATATCATACGAGATTGTCGGATAAAACCATTAATAGGACTTTCGGTGCCTTATCCTCGAAAACAATTTGGTCAGCACTGGCTGCGCAGCGAAAAAGCCTTGCGGGCAATTGTGGATGCGGCGCAGTTACAAGCGGGCGATCGCATCTTAGAAATCGGCCCAGGGATGGGCGCTTTGACCCAACATCTATTGCAAACGCCAGCATTCGTCACGGCGGTTGAAATTGATCGCGACCTCTGCCCCAAGCTGGTAGCGAAGTTCGGCAAACATGAGCGCTTCTTGCTCCTGCAAGGCGATATTTTGACCTTAGATTTAGGCGAACTTCTGCCTCCAGGCACCTACCCTAATAAAGTGGTGGCCAATATCCCCTACAACATCACTGGGCCAATTTTGGATAAAGTGCTGGGAACTGTAGCGGCTCCAGCCCAGCCTGCCTTTGATAGTTTGGTCTTGCTGGTACAAAAAGAAGTGGCCCAGCGCATTACTGCGCGGCCAGGGTCAAGAATTTATGGATCTCTATCGGTACACTGTCAATATCTGGCTGAGTGCGATTGGATCTGCGATGTAGGAGCAAAGGCCTTTTACCCGCCACCTAAGGTCGATTCTGCCGTGGTGCGGTTGCGACCCCGACCTTACCCCGACCCAGCCCAATCACCGCAGTGGTTTACAACTCTAGTGCGTTTAGGCTTTCAGAGTCGTCGCAAAATGTTACGCAATAATTTCAAATCCATTGTGGAACCGGATCGCTTAGCCGTCATACTGGAGCAAATAGAGGCTAACCCGCAAGCGCGTGCTGAAGAGTTAAGTGTGGCGCAATGGGTGGCCTTAAGTCGCTATTTACTGCCTGCTGCTTAGGATTGTTGCACTTTCTATGCGTTCTTATTGTCTGCATGCCCCGGCCAAAATCAATCTATTGCTTGAAGTGATTGGCAATCGTGTCGATGGCTTTCATGAACTGGTCATGGTGATGCAAAGTGTGGATTTGGCTGACCAGATTGAATTGTCTCCCCTAAATGGCGATCGCATTCAACTACACTGCGACCATCCTCAAGTTCCCCTTGACCCTAGCAATTTGGCTTACCGTGCGGCAAAGCTGATGCAAGACTGCTTCCCCGGTCGGGGAGGGGTTGATATTGTGTTGCACAAGCACATTCCCATTGGTGCAGGTTTGGCCGGTGGGTCTACCGATGGTGCTGCTGTATTGGTGGGCTTGGACTTGATGTGGAATTTGGGATTGACCCATCCCGAACTCCACGAACTGGCGGCGAAGTTGGGTTCCGATATGCCCTTTTGCGTCTCAGGGGGCACGGCCTTGGCCTTAGGTCGAGGCGAGGAATTGTCGCCCTTGACCGATATGAACCAGCTCTACGCAGTGTTGGCAAAGTATCGTAGCCTTTCGGTTTCTACCCCTTGGGCTTATTCGGCCTACCGTGAAGCCTATGGTGAGACCTATGCCAATACCCCTACCGAACAAGAGACGCGTCGTCGTACAGGGCCGTCGGTGCCTTTATTGAGTGCGATCGCTTACCGTGACCCCCAAGCCATCGGCAAAGCATTACACAATGACCTAGAAAAGGTTGTGTTGCCTGCCCATCCGTTGGTTGCCGAACTGAGAGAAAAGATGGCATTGGCTTCACCTTTAGGAGGCATGATGTCAGGCTCAGGCCCGACCGTGTTCGCGCTAGCGTCAACGCGGGATGAGGCGCAACAGATTGCCGCAGAAACCCGCGCCCAGTTCCCCAGTCCCGATCTTGAACTGTGGGTGACAAAATTTATCTCCCACGGCATTCATTTAGTCGATTCAGCCGATTAATGAACCAGAAGCAAGGTAACTCATATCCGCTGAGGCCGCTTGAGATCAGCCCATACTTGGCGGAGCCGATGAGTGCGTAGGAGTTCGGTAATGGCTTTTGGCTTTACTCATCTATAGGCTCTATGGGCTCTTGAATTCCCTCCGTTGCCCCTTCGGGAGCGGGTAATAGACGATTTTTGCGCTGAAAATACCCTTGGATATAGTCTTGAGCCGTCATGATCAAGATGTATAGCACTGGAACGATCACCAAGCTTAAGACCGTAGATACCAACATACCGCCGTTGACTGCCGTTCCTAAGGACTCTCGGCTTACTGCCCCTGCCCCTGAGGCAAACATCATTGGCACAAGACCGAAAATAAAGGAAAAAGACGTCATTAAAATAGGCCGCAATCGAGATTCCGATGCTTCAATCGCGGCACGGGTGATTGATAACCCCTTTTCGCGCAACTGATTCGCAAACTCCACAATTAAAATTGCATTCTTGCTCGCGAGTCCAATCAACATCACAAGTCCGATTTGGCAATACACATCATTGGCAAATCCCCGCATGGTCTGAGCCAAAAGCGCCCCTAAAATGGCGAGCGGCACAGATAACAAAATCACCATTGGGTCAATATAGTTCTCGTATTGAGCCGCCAACACCAAAAACACCAACACCAGTCCCAACCCAAAAATCAGTGGCGCTTGATCGCCCGACTCAATTTCCTCTAAGGACAAGCCCGACCACTCAAAGCCCATATCCTTTGGTAGCACTGCCGCTGCTGTCCGCTCCATCGCCTGAATAGCCTGTCCAGAGCTATACCCAGGCTTAGCCACACCATTGATCTCAATGGCGCGAAAGAGGTTGTAATGATTAATGATTTGTGCGCCTGTAGTAGGCGTAATGGAGACTAAATTGCTCAGAGGCACCATCTTGCCGTTACTTGAGCGAACCTGCAACCGTCCTATATCGTCAGGGTTGGATCGGAATGGGATATCGGCCTGCACATATACGCGGTAGCTGCGGTTAAACAAGTTGAAATCATTCACATACTTGCCACCCAGATACGTAGAGAGCGTATTAAACGCATCTGATAGGGAGACATTGAGCGCTTTTGCTTTATTGCGATCTATCTCGACTTTAAGCTGCGGCATATTTGCGGAAAAGGTGGTGAACACTCCTGCAAGCTCTGGCTGTTCACTGGCTTTCTTGAGCAACTCATTTTTGACCTCTACCAGCTTTTCAATGGTGTTGCTGCCGCGATCTTGAAGCTCGAAGGTAAAACCTCCCACGCTCCCTAGTCCCTGAATGGCCGGAGGATTGACCGGAATCACAACCGCATCGGAAATGTCTCCCATTAAGGGCCCTCTCACTTTGCCAAGGAGCGCTAATGCATTTTGATCGGCCCTTTTGCGTTCATCCCAGGGCTTGAGCGGGACAAACATAATACCGTTATTGGCACTGCTCCCACTAAAACTAAACCCCCCAAGTGCAAAGGTTCCAACTATTTCATCCTTGATTGTTGTGCGAATTTTTTGTTCGACTTGGGCGATGACGTTACGAGTGTAGTTGAGAGAAGTTCCCTCAGGCCCTTGGATGATATTGATAAAGTAGCCGCGATCTTCATCTGGCAAAAAGGCAGAGGGCGTATGCAAATAAACCCAGCCAGTTGCAAGTAGTCCTGCGACGAATAGTCCCAAAATGGCGTACTTGAGACGGATCGCCCCCATCAGTATGAAATGGTAATTGCTGCGAACCCCGTCTAAAAACCAATTGATCCTATCGAAGAACCAGTTGTGTGGTGTATGGGCTCGCAGAAGTAAAGCAGACAGAGCAGGCGTGAGGGTTAAGGCCGTGAAGGTTGAAATGGCAACCGAGAAGGCAATGGTGAGTGCAAACTGCTGATACAGCTTACCTGTCGTGCCAGGGAAAAAGGCCACAGGGATGAATACCGCCATCAACACAAGTGAGGTGGCAATGACCGCACCCGTAACCTCTCTCATGGCCTCAGAGGCGGCTTCCAAGGGACGCATTTTCCAGTCCTTAAGGAGACGGTCAATGTTTTCGATCACCACAATGGCATCGTCTACGACCAGTCCAGTTGCCAGGGTCATCCCGAATAAGCTGAGGCTGTTGAACGTAAAGCCAAAGATTTTCATCACCGCGAACGTTCCCACAAGGGAAACGGGAATGGTAATTGCGGGGATGAGGGTGGCACGCCAGTCTTGCAGAAAAATGAAAATGGTCAGAACCACTAGCCCAACGGCTTCGTAGAGGGTTTTGATCACCTCTTTGCGAGATTCGGTAATAAAGCGTGTGGTGTCGTAAGGAATGTCGTATTCAACACCAGGTGGAAAGCTCTTTGCTAAGTCTTTCATTTCTGCTTTGACCGCATCTGCTACGGCCAGTGCATTACTGCCAGGTAGCTGATAAATCAGAATGGCGACAGCGTTGTTACCGCTATAGCGAGAAAAGGTAGAGTAGTTTTCCGCGCCAAGTTCAACGCGTCCTACGTCCTTCATTTTGACCAGAGAACCATCTGCCCCAGTTTTGAGCACAATCTCGCTGAATTCTTGGGGTTCCGCAAGACGGCTGGTGACTACAATGTCAATCTGAAACTGTTGGTTATCGGCAGCAGGGGGTTGACCGATTTGTCCCGCTCCAATCTGTAAATTTTGTTCTTGCAGCGCGCTGACAACATCCTGGGCCGTGAGGCCGCGACTGGCCAGACGATCCGGATCTAACCAGAGCCGCATGGCATAGCGACGTTCGCCGCGAATCGGCACGCTGCCAACGCCCTTCAGCCGTTTGAGGCGATCCACAATGTAAAGGTCGGCGTAATTGCTGAGAAAGCCGCTGTCATAACGATTCTGGTCGCTATAGAGTGCCATTCCTAACACAATGGCACTGGATTGTTTAGTGACCTGAACGCCGGTTTGACGCACTGAATCTGGCAGTTGCGGTTCTGCTAAGCTCACCCGGTTCTGAACGTCTACCGCAGCTTGGTCTTTATTGCGGCCCGACTCGAAGGTGGCTGTAATTTGTACAGTCCCGTCGTTGCTGCTGGTGGAGGTCATATAGCGTAGCCCTTCCACGCCATTTATTTGACGCTCTAGCACACTGGTGACGGAGCGCTCTACTACATCGGCGCTAGCCCCTTGGTAATTGGCGCTGACACTAATTTGAACTGGGCTGATATCGGGGTATTGCTCGATGGGGAGTAGGGGTAAGCATACAGCACCAGCTAGCACCACAATAATGGCGCAAACAGTTGCGAAAACAGGCCGTTTAATAAAAAAATCGACAAACATGCAGGGGTACCGACGAAAGAGGCGGGTGCTAGTTGCTTCTAAAGCGAGGGTTCGGCAGTGGCGGGTTTGATGGCCGCACCGTCTGAGAGCTTAATAATGCCGGAGGTGACAACTTTGTCTCCGGCTTTTAACCCCTTGAGAACCTGGTAGGAATTGCCCTGAATCACACCCAAAGAGACGGGTATTTGTTTGGCAACCAGTCCCTTATCGCTTTGAGTGGCGATATAGACAAAGTCTTGTCCCGCAATGCGCGAAATGGCGACTGTGGGGACTAAAGCGCTGGGGCGCTGTTGCCAGACGACCCTTGCTTTAATGAGTTGATCGGTTCTGAGTTGTCCTGAACCATTTTCGACGCGGGCTTTGGCCAATACTGACTGAGTATCACTGCTGGCGCTTGGTGAGACAAAATAGATGCGGCTGGTTGCCAATCGTTGTCCTTGACTATTGAGCAGCTCGACTGGCGTCCCGATTTTGAGGTTTGCTGATTTCTCGATGGGAATGGGGATATTGACTTCTAAGGCGTTGTTTTCGCTCAAAGTGGCCAAGTTGGTCGAGGTATCAACAAAGTCTCCTTCTTTGACGGGGATGTTGCCGACAATGCCATTAAAGGGTGCTGCAATGCGATAGTACTGCAACTTGGCAGATTGGGCTTGTGTGTCGGCTTGCGCTTGCCGGACTTGACTTTCAGCCTTTACGGCTGCTGAGTACTGGGCATCGATTTGGGCACTTTGGGCGGCAATATTGGAGCGTTGGGCCTGGATGTTGGTTTCGACTGCTTTGAGATTGGCACGTGCTACGTTGAGGGTATTAGCGTACTGGTCAAGCGCATCTTGGCTAATGGCACCTGCTACCTTTAGCTTCTGGTAGCGTTCATACTGTTGCTGGCTCAGCTTTAAGTCCGCGAGCTTTGCTTGACGATCTGCTTCGTAGGTTTGCAGTTGTGCTTTGGCTGTGGCTAAATCTGCTTGTGCCTTAGCAGTATCGGCTTTGGCTCCTGCAACATCTGCCTGAGCGGATTGAGCGCCCATTGCCTGACTAATCACGGAGGCGACCTGTTCTCGCGCATCAATTTGAATGATGGGAGTGCCTGCGGGGACGCGATCGCCTGGTTTTGCATAGATGCCAATCACCTGTCCGGCAACCCGTGGCTTCAGGGTGATTGATTGTCGAGACTCTAACGTTGCGACAAAGTCTTCTGTTTCTTCAACCCATTGAGTCGCGACATTCTCAATTTGAACGGGGGTTGCCTGAGACCCTTGGGCTTGGGCGGAGGGGCCTGGGGAACGACAACTGCTTAAGGTGGCCAGCAATAGCACGGCCCCTAGTGAATAGCTGCCTTTGAGTGAAGGAGTAAGCGGAACCGTCACAGACAATACGCTCCTGATGCGCATGAGTGAGAAAGAATCAATGCTGGGATGATGCTTAAGCGGCTGACGTTGCGATGTAGAAAAGACAGGAACTCACAAAGTGCGCTGTAATAAGGGCAGGCGCAGAACGATATCGTAAGAGTGATATGAAAATAAAGTTTTCAGGCCGTTGAACGAAGACAGGGTTGCGTTGTGACCCTGTAAGCCTAAGAACGATGGGAAATAAGGGAAAATTAAGGTTGAAGTAGGGCTAAGAATTCCTTGCCAATATACCTAGAAATGGTAGCGCATCCCCACTGGCACTGGTGCGATCGCCGTATGATGGCGGACGAAGCAGTGCCGACCGAATGAGGATATGACTCATGCGTCAGAGACCGCGACCCATTTATCTCGATGGACATGCCACAACGCCGCTTGACCCCCGTGTGCTGGAGGCGATGTTGCCCTGGTTGCAGGAGCAGTTTGGGAATCCATCGAGTCAAGGCCACCTCTATGGATGGGAAGCGGCGGCAGCTGTGAAGCAAGCGCGGCAATTGCTGGCGGAGGCTGTTGGGAGCGGCCATCCCGAAGAGATTATTTTCACGAGTGGCGCAACTGAGGCCAATAACCTGGCTATTAAGGGAGTGGCTGAAGCCTATTTGGCCAAGGGACGGCATATTGTCACGGTGCAGACCGAACATCGGGCTGTGCTGGAACCTTGTCGCTATTTGGCCTCTTTAGGGTTTGAAGTGACCTATTTGGAGGTTGATTCGGAAGGCATGATTTCCCTGTCAGCCCTTGAGCAAGTGCTACGACCCGATACGATTTTGGTTTCGGTGATGGCAGCCAATAGCGAAATTGGTGTGTTGCAGCCTCTAGAAGAAATTGGTCGCCTCTGCCGCGATCGCCAAATTATTTTCCATACCGATGCGGCACAAGCGTTGGGCAAAATTCCGCTGCATGTGGAACGCATGCAGATTGATGTGATGTCGTTCACGGCCCATAAGCTCTATGGCCCCAAAGGCATTGGCGCACTGTACCTGAGACGGCGATCGCCTCAGATTCGGCTTGCACCTCAATTGCATGGTGGGGGGCAAGAGGGCGGCTTGCGTTCTGGCACGTTGCCCACCCATCAAATTGTCGGGTTTGCCAAGGCGGTTGAACTGGCGCTCCAGGAACTACCCCAAGAAGCAGTCCGGTTGCAACAATTGCGCGGTTCCCTATGGACTCAGTTGCAAGCGCTGGGCGGCGTCATCCTCAACGGACACCCAACCCAACGCTTGCCTGGTTCCTTAAGCGTGAGCATCGAAGGGGTTGAGGGGGCTGCATTGCTGCTGGGCGTGCGTGCTGTGATCGCCTTTTCCTCCGGTTCAGCCTGTGCATCGGGGCAAACTCAACCCTCGCACGTCCTGCTGGCTTTGGGGCGCGAACCGCAACTGGCCTCGGCCGCCTTACGCTTTGGCATCGGTCGCTTTAATACGGCTGAAGACATTGATACGGCTGCCCAAACGGTGAGTGCAGTGGTTCAAGCGCTCCGTCAAGCCAGGGCGTAAAGCGAATGTGATCAGAGGGTTTGACTGACCAGGAGATTGGATAAATCTAGGGTTTGCAGTTTGGCATAAGCCTGATCGATGTAACGCTCCTGTCTTAAAAAGCCAGTATTGGCCCCTGGGCAGATGTAGCGCAACGTATCGACCGTAAATCGATCCAACAACCGTTGTACATGATCTAGCTGCCTACGCCAGTGAAAGGTCTTGGCTGTTCGGAGGGGTTGGGGCATTCCCGCAGTGTCAGGCAACAGATGCCGTCCCGTAAATAACACACCGCCGTGCCCTTGGTGGTAAACACAGGCAGATCCTGGGGAGTAGCCTGGGGTCCAGATCAATTGCGTGGAAGGGGATAAATCCCAGGTGTGTTGAAAAGATGTTATCTTGGCCCCTGGCAATAAATAAGCTTCCTGCTCTTGAATGACAATCTCGCAGCCGAATTGGTCTTGAATGGGGCCAGCGGCTGGGCTGATGCCTTGGCGGTGGGTAAGGGCTAGACAATGCACTCCCCCTTGCTGTGCTAAAAAGGCTTGAGTATCATCGTCCCAAATTGGGCAATCAATCAGAATGTTTCGAGAATTCTCTACAATAAGGTAAGCTGTACCGCCATAGGTTTCGCGATTGGGCGGAAATGCCCAAATTCCATGCAGCGCTAATCTTGGATTCTTGCTCACAAATTAACCGTTCCTGTGTTGACCAAGGGCAGAGTTGCTCTTTTTTCTTTTGCTGTCGTAGGTCCGAAAGGCTAGATATTTCGTCATGGTTTGGCTGTTTTTGATTCTGCTCGGACTGACTCTGTACTTTATTGTCCAACAGAGTGTGGTTCGTATTACCCGTGCGCCTTGGTGGCAGCTATGGTTGGTGTTGATGATTCCTGCCTTTGTGATCGCAGGATGGACGCTGACTCAGGGTGGGCCTATGCCTAATTTGGTCTTGATTGGGGCATTTATTGTCAGTGTTGTCCTGTATGTCGTTTTAATTGGTGCCAACCCTCGAACGCCTCCTCCAGAGGCGTCTGACGCTGTGAGTTCCAATGGTTCGGATTCAAAGACAGATCCGGCGAAAGTGCCGCCAAGCCCTCTGAATACGGAGGAACAAGCGCAATTACAAAATTGTTTTCCCTGGTCAGTCTACTACTTAAAAAACATTGATTTACGTCCGCAGGCTGTGATTTGCCGAGGGCAACTGCGGTCTGAGCCAGAAGTGGCTTACCAAACCATTCGTCAAAATATCCAGACTGAATTTGGCGATCGCTTTCTTGTGCTCTTTCAGCCCAATGCGGATAAGCAGCCCTACTTTGCCCTTGTGGCTAACCCCTATGCAAGCACCAGTAAACCCTCGGC
>DATNQK010000819.1:0-4110 GCA_036704065.1 Stenomitos sp. | reverse complement strand
TTCCTGACCAATCCGGCTGTTGAGCGCCTGTTGCAGCGTGCAGAGACGTTGCTTTATCCCTTGATTAGCCTAGTGCCTGTTACTTCTGGGTTTGGTTGGCGGACGCATCCCATTTTCGGCAATGCACGGTTCCATGCTGGCATCGATCTGGGCGCTCCTTCCGGTTCACCTGTCCTTGCTGTCTTCAGTGGGAAAGTTGTTGCGGCGGAGTGGCTGGGAGGGTATGGCAATGCGGTAGTGCTTGAGCATCAATCAACCTTGCGATCGCTCTACGCGCACTTGAATAAGTCTTTGGTGGCGGTGGGTCAGGTTGTGCCGCAGGGTGCAGTGATTGGTCTGTCTGGCTCGACAGGTAACTCGACGGGGCCGCACTTGCACTTTGAGTTGCAGCGCTTGGAGTCGGGTCAGTGGGTTGCATTCGATCCATCGAGGGGCCTCAGAGCAGCGCAAGAGCAGCTTCTAGCAACGCGAACGAAACAATTCACCAGCAGTATTCCGAAAAACCTCAGATAAGGAGAAAAAACATGCAAAATATTTAGCAGTGAAACAGAGAACATCATGTCCTTTGCACATTGCTAGCAATAGCTTTTTTATCTCTTGCTTCTAGTGCAAATGTATACGTTTTTATTTACAACTTTATGGAAGGGAGAAATATACTCAGGCGGGCATCATTTGTTGTCCAAGTCTTTCCACTTCAAAGCAAATTATACATCTAAGAGGCATTGCTGATGCTTTTCCCTAGTCCTTTAAAGATTATGTTTTAATTTCTTTCCATCAATCTTACAATTGATTGGATGAAGACTAAGGCGTAGATTATTGTAACAAGAATTTTACCTGATAACACTACTATATTGCTGAGGTTCAATCCAATAAATTTACTCCAAAAAGCTTTGCCACCTAAGACTATAGTTACAACATCTTTTGCAAATAAAATGTGTCGATTAATTTGCATTATTTCTACTCTATTCTTCAGTTATACTGCAAGGACTGATGAATTCAGTGTTGAATGTACAGTGTCATGATCAGAGGAATCATCATACATCCATACAAATAGGTGTGCCATTGGGTAAAGCGAAACGGGTGCAAGTATTAACTGATGCACTGGATACACAACTAGACATAACAAGGATGTGCACTTTGTGGAGAAACAAGAGCTAGTTCAACTAATTTTGAACAGTGGTGGGGAAACGTTAGATCTTCAAGGCGTTGATCTATCTGGCTCGAACCTAACAGGTGCGAATCTAACAGGCGTTAACCTATCGAGAGCTAATTTAACGGACGCGAACCTGACGAGAGCCATCCTTTCGAAAGCTTTCTTATTGGAAACCAACCTTACTGGAACCAGATTAGTAGAAGTCAACCTCAGTGGAGCTGATCTAAGTGGAGCTGACTTAGCAGGGGCATATTTACAATCAGCTCAAATAGATGAAGGAACGGTTTTCGATGATAAATGGCGTTTAGTTTGGGAAATCCTTAATCGCGCAGGTCTAAGGTGTGGCGACCTATCAGAAGTGGATCTGTCTGGAGCCAACCTGAGGAGAGCCTACTTAATGGCTGCTAACCTCCAACAAGCCAATTTATCGGGAGCTAGCCTACGAGAAGCTAACCTAGAAGAAGCTTTTCTATCGCGAGCTAACCTATCAGGAGTCGATTTGACAGGCGCGTATTTAGTGGGAGCCTATCTCGCGAGAGCTGACCTAAGGGGAGCTGACTTGACGGGAGCATACCTACAATTAGTTCAAATAGATGAAGGAACGATGTTTGATGATAAGTGGCGTTTAGTTTGGGAAATCCTTAATCGTGCTGGTGGAATAGGTCGTGACCTAAGCGGAGTCGACTTATCAGGAGCTTGTCTAGCGAGAGCTGATCTATCGGCAGCCAACCTATGGAGAGCCGATTTGACAGAGGCCGACTTGAAGGGAGCCACTTTAACAGAAGCTAACCTATCAGAAGCGACCCTAAGTGGAGCAGATCTAAGGGGGGTCGATCTAACAGATGCCGTTCTAGTGGGAGCCAACTTAGGGGGAAGCTGCTTCGGCTATAACACGGGGTTAAGCGATGCGGACAAAGCAGACTTAAAGACACGAGGGGCTATCTTTGAGGACGAACCGAACTCAGATGCACCTTCTCCTACAAATCAGTAACGCGTTTCGTACCCTACCCAATTCCTTGCCCATTGAACGTCAGGGATAGCTTTTGCTAAATTCTTCGAGAATCCCCAAGGCGGCACCAGCCTTTACGAATGGAACAGCCTGTAAGAGCTTAGAAATGAGGCAGAGTGCGCTGCACAGTGGGTTCTAGCTTTTTACAAGACACTACATTACACTTTGACACGTTATGATACGTGAGTTTTTTATATCTGAGACAGATATGATATCTTTACTCAGTCTAGTACACTGCACTTTTTTGCAGTGCGATACAATGCACTGCACCTCATTACAATGCATCTTAAAAATGGAGAATAGAGTTGATGGCTGAGAACCGCTTGATAGCTGTGACGGGAGATAAGGGAGGGGTAGGCAAATCAACGATTGTGTCGTTGCTTGCAGAATGGCTGTTGTATGAGAAACAGTTCGTCAAAGTTGTGGATGCAGATCCAAATCAGACTATTAAGACATGGATTGATAAGTGCGCTGGATTTGGACGACAGATTAGTTATGACAAGGCATCGATCACACTTGTTGATACGTCGGGGACGAGTGGATCCAGTTTGACGCAGTATATCCGCAAAGCAGATTTAGTGCTGGTGCCGTTTAAGCCTCATGTTGCAGATTTAGAGGTTGTACTGGGATGGTTTTTATCTTTAAAGGAAACGATTCAAGAGCGAGTGTTATTTATCCCGAATATGGTGTCTAAGACCAAAGAGCAGAGAGCAGGAATTGAGGAACTGGAAAAAGTTGTTAAAGAAGAAGGTCGAGGGCAGCTTTTATGTGGCATTTCGGAAAGGAAAGCAGTCTATCCGTCATTGCTGAATGGATCAGCCACAAATTTTTTTGATGGGAAACTCGACGAGAACACTCGGAGTGAGACGGAAAAGCTGTTCACGCAAATTATAGAAGCGTTGAAGGGGTAAGGGGATGGATATCATCGCAAAGAAGAAGCGTCAGAAAGTAGAGGAATCTGCCGCCGTCCCTAATGGAGGAGTCGCAGAAAAAGAAACGAGCTTTACTCACTCTGTTACTGTGCAGTGCAATACACTTCTATACACTACGTTACAGAACATGATTGCTTCAGCGCATACGGGCAATGATTTTACCTATACCTCCGTTGCAGATGTGATCAGAGCCTCTCTGCAAGCTTATAAAGATGGGATGGAGCTAACTGAGCTGGAAGAGCGTGGAACGAAGAAGCAAACATCAATCAGACTGAGCACAGAGTTGTACGAGTTTTATAAAACCTGGCCGTCTCAGTTGCGAACAAAGATATTGGAGCGGGTCATACGGACATTTTTGAGTAATCAAGCATAGGGGGTTTCAAAGAGAGCAGATTTGTTTACCCATTACAACTCACCTCACTGCGATACACTGCATTACACCTGAAGTCATGCCATCAATTAGACCAACTATTTTGTAAGGTAATGGTGCATTAGACAATGAAAAACTGCGATACACTTCTTTACACTGCACTACATTATATGATCTACTTTGCCGATGTTAACTGAAGAGACGCAGAAAGTTTATGTAGAAAGGGATTGAGGTAAAGATCAAGAGGATAACGTCATTGCAGACGTGTCGAGCGCAAGCCTGAGGCGATCGCATAGAGAGACAAGTTAGATACCCCTATGTCGTCGAAACCTGGGTAAGCGCGATCATCCCCAAACAGACTGTGGACAGTCCCGAACTTGAGCAGGTCATACAGACATTCTTGAGTAATCAAGCGTAGAGTATTGCGTTAACAGAAAGTTTGTTTACTCATTGCAATCCAACTCACTGCGATACACTGCACTACAACTTAGACTTATTGAATCCATTAAGGGACTTTCAAAGAAAAAACCATGCCAGCTTAACGGTATAAAATCAGAGTCATCCGAGTATGGGTGATCAAAGATTGGAATTAACAGAGAGCCTGAAAACATTACTAAAAGAGACCGCCCAAACCCTCAAAGGTCAT
>DATNQK010000818.1:0-2291 GCA_036704065.1 Stenomitos sp. | reverse complement strand
ATGGTAGGAATTGGATCGCGCAGTTGCAGCAGATACTGATCGGATTGCTGCAAAATGGCGATCGCCACCTGCTTAATAGTGCCTATACGATGCGGGTCGTCATGGCCCATGCAATAACGGTCCAAAGATTTTCTCAACCGTGGGAGCGATGCCTATTCCACATGCCACCAGCCAAAGCTAGGACCGATAAACCGAATTACAACCCAAGCTGCAACGACGGTACCAATCCCAATCCAAGCGCCGCGAGTGGTCCATTGGATAAATTGGGCCATTCGCTCTTGGGTAAACAACCCACCCAATCCTGGTTGCGTCTGACCGTACTTGTCTCCGAGCTGTGTTTTGCGTCGTTTTGCGTCACCCATTTTCCCTCTCCTGTACAACCGCAGGACTGCCATCCATGCGAAACGCTGTTTGCCGATCCTACTACAGTTGTCCTCCCCTAGACCGAACAGGGAGGAGGCATCAAGGTAGAATCGTCGAGGTAGGTTAGACGTGCATAGGGGCTGAGGGCAGACAGCACCTGTTGCCCATAAGAACGGTGCAGTACGCGGCTATCAAAAAGCGCGATTAAACCCGGTGGACGCCGCAGAGGGGCAATTGCTTTCTGGAGAATTTGCAGCGCTTCTGGTAACAGATACAGCCGGAACCAGTCTTGACGCTGCTGTTTATAATAGGCCACCCGACCTGCCACAATCGGATTTTCTAGGGAGGGGAAGGGCAACGTTGCGATCACCAGCCGTTGGGGGTGTGGCAAACTGCACTGATGGCGCAACCAGAAGTCCCACCCTGTAATCAGCACATCCCCAGGTTCGCAGTCTGTGCGTTCCACCTTCACTCGGGAGCCAAATTCTGCTGCTAACTGAACCGCCACCCGCGTCTTAAGCGGCAAGTCGTCAATAATTAAGACGCTAAAGGTCTCAGTTGCACCTTCTACGATTAAAACGCGATGCAACTGTCCTAGAAGCGCAGGGGCAAATTCAGGGGTGTTTGGCATCGGGATGCCATCGGGAAGATAAAGCGTTAGGGCATCATTGTGGCGATCTGTGGCAAACTGCACAGTGGTTGCCTCGGTCAATGCTAGTCGTAAGCGAAACAGCTCGGCTTGAGGGTCTAGGTCGAGGACACGGCTCAATAAAATAATGGTGCGGTTATCCCATAGGGGTTTTAGGAACGGTGCTACGTTCGTGGGAGCGCTATTGAGGGTAAAACTACCCTGCTGACGATCTAAATTGGCCCAGGTCAAAGTATCGGGATGCTCTAACCGTTCCACGAATTGCTGCCAACCTGTGGGACAGGACTGTCCACTTTGGGTTTGGAGCTGTGCAATTAACTGTATTGCTAGGTGACGTTCTGGTTCCGCTAAAACGACACAGCCGTAGGGATTAGGGGGGTGTTGAAATAGGGTATAGGTCAATGTCGCGCGGATATCCCGAATCGTCTCTACCTGGCTGGGATAGAGCCAAGTCAGGGCTTCCCAATCTGCTGCGGTTAAGGTGTGGGTGAGATGTTTTCGAGTCAATGATTCTAGATCTTCGACCCCATCGATGACCACGGGTATTGACGAGACGGGATGCGGTGAGTGCAATTCCTGTTGGAGCCAATCCTGGGGTGAAATGATGGCAATGCCTGTAAAGTCGGCGTGAGGCCAAGTGGTCGTTGTGCAAACGGGTTTTGTTAAGCCGAGTCCTTCTCTTAACTGGGGCAATTCACGATGACATAGCGCCTGTTGTACATCAGGGGGTGCAACCAGCAAAATTGGGCCTGGCCAAAGCAACAGCGATGCAAGGTAACTCAGTCGATAGTCTCCTTGATAGGCGACAGCACTGCTAATTTGGAGGAGGGTTTTGCGCTGAAGCCGTAGTGCTCGCGCCACTAACCGAGCCACGGTCAAATGGTGAGGCCATGTATCCCCCCCTTGCTCGCGTAGCCAAGCCCTCAACTGTTGATGAACTTCAACCTCAATCACAGTGCTTTTGTAGTTTGTGACTTTGCATGACCTTCATTTTGGCACAGTCTTTGCAGTCCCATCGCAGTATCGATCTGTGCCGGGGTTGGATTATCGACAGACGATCGCCTAAAGTCTTGGGCCTTGTCGGTTTGCGAGAAAAAAGGTGACTCGACTTTAGCGGGCTAAACCGGTTCGGAGTGCTCGCACGGCGGCTTGAGTGCGATCATCGGCACACAGCTTTGTGAGAATGTGCCGAACATGGGTTTTGACGGTGCCAATGCCGATGTAGAGTTGTTCGGCGATCGCTGCATTGTTGTACCCGTCTACAATCAATTGCAACACC
>DATNQK010000817.1:0-6963 GCA_036704065.1 Stenomitos sp. | reverse complement strand
GCCAGAACAATCCAGCGTCCTTGACGGCGATCTGTAATAAGCATCGACAGTCCGCCACTGACCAAAAATAAGGCTAAGGCAACTCGCCAGTTGTAAGCAATCACACCCCATACTGCATTGGTAGTTCCAGCACCTTTGCCGAGCCAATAGCGACCTGCAACCAAGGCCACTAGCGTAGCGAGTTCCCAGACCGGATGTGCAGGAAGCCACTGCCGCGCACCCAAAACCACACCAATACCTTTTGCTGCTTCTGCAATAACTGCCAGAATTCCTGCCGTGGTACCGCCATGGTAAAAAGCGGCTGAAACCCCTATATTCCGTGTACCAACCTCGGCCAGGTTTTTAGACGAAAAAAAACGTGTAATCCAACCTGTTAGCGGAAGCCCACCTATTAGCGGACAAATAAGGAGTAGAAAGACAATACCCCATCCATAGCTGCTCATCCAGTTCAATATCATGGGCTAGGTGTCTTGACGCTTCCACTGAGTTGGCAGTGACACACGGGGAGGCCACAAAAACTTGATGGGTGTTAAATCTGCTGGATTGAACGTATCGTCTGTGAGAATTGTCGCGCTTCCAGATCCCTGCCAAGACTTTGCCCAAACTTTCCCCTTAATTGGTGTAGAAGCTGACACAGTAGAGTTGGGTGCAAATAAAAATAATTGCAATTGCTGGGATGCCGCTCCTAAACTCACATTCTTATCACTATAGTTATAAATTTGAACATTAGTAGATTTAGGAGTGCTGTCTTCTTGCACAATTGCAGGAGCAGTGCTACTTCCATTCAGTGTAATAGCATCACCATCTACAGGAGGGGTGTTGGCATTATGTACATTGATAATTAATTTTGCTCCAGGAGTTAGCAGAATTTTACCGCCACTACTTACATTCAATTTCCCTTGCAAATTCAGAACAATAGTATTCGCACTATCATTAATCGTAAGAATAGAGGAGCTATCCGATAGATCAATTGATTTGTCGCTTGGAGCCGGAACCTGATAGACAAAAAAACCATTACTCGGCATATCCCCACTTCGAGGGAGTGTTAGAGAACTGTTAATAGGTGTACTTAAGTCGTAATAGCCTGGGGGGCTGGGATTAGGAGGGGGTGGCAAATCTGGAAATATGCTCCTAGGTGCTCGATTGGGCAGCGGAAACACATCCCGAGGCTTAGAAACGTAAAGTTCAGGCGATTGAACCTTACTCTTTAAAGCCGGTGCAGAAGGTGAAGGACAAGTTGAGTCCCATACGTTGGCTGGAATCGCACTGCCTGAATGAGTAGAGGTAGTGCTATCGCTGACCCATAATCCCGGAAATTGCCCGACTTCTTCTGCCTTTTGCAGAATCTGGAACTCAACCTCCAATCGAGTCACTGAAGTTCGATAAGACGTTGAATTATCCTCGTTGAGATTTACTCGTCCCTCTACGATTAACCTACCGTTTCCTAATGGAGTTTCATCTGTAGGAATAGATGTTGCAGGCTCATAGGTGTACTTTACAAGTCGATACTGCCCATCCGCAGGATTGTTGCTAATGTTGTTCCAAACGCCATCGGCATAAGGCTGAATCCAAGATGGACGGTCTGTCGGATTCGTTGCACAAGCATCTAGAGTCTGATTTGCCAGCGTTTGCCAAGTTATGGAAGAACTGGGGATGCAAGTTGTGTCGCTACAGTATCCCGCTAAGGCAGGATAACGATTGAACAGGGCTTGAAACTTCGCTATTCCTGCTTCTGCTGCGGCAGTGCTGCGAGACGTTTCCCTTTGAGCCAGAGAAGTCATGCGGTTTTGAGTTGAGTGCATGACCGCCATGATGCCGATCAAAATTCCTATTAAACCAACTGCAAGCACAACGGGCAGAACGAAGCCTTTGTCAGAGTTCGAGGGGCGCATACGGTTCGTTTATATGCTCGCTGAGGGCCAGTCTGTATAAATGCTGAAGAGGTGGAATGCTGATCAAAACATATCAATTGAACCGTAATTCTGTCTATGGGAATCCCTAGGCTTAATCTATTTCATTACTAGAGGGTTGTGCATGTTCGAAGGGCGGAGGAGGCAGGCGGTATAATAAACTGCAACTCTCTATTATGGAAGGACCGTACCTGTGACTCGCGCAATCATGGAAACCGATAAAGGCACCATTAACATCCAGTTTTTTGATGCCGATGCACCCAATACGGTCAAAAACTTCGTCGATTTAGCTGAAAAAGGCTTTTACGACGGCCTAAACTTTCATCGTGTTATTCCTGACTTTATGATTCAAGGTGGCTGTCCTAACGGAGATGGTCGTGGCGGCCCCGGTTATCGCATTAAGTGCGAAATCAATTCAAATAAGCATCTCGCCGGTTCGCTTTCTATGGCCCATGCAGGTAGAGATACCGGCGGAAGCCAATTCTTTATTTGCCACTCGCCCCAAGGTCATCTTGATGGTGTGCATACAGTATTTGGCAAAACAGAGGATATGGATGTTGTAAATGCGATCCGTAAAGGCGACAAAATTAAGTCTGTCAAAATTATTCCTGACGCGGCTTAGTAGCCTGCTTCGCGTACTTTGAGGGGTTGGGTACAATCACGCGCCCCACTCTCCTCTGGTTTTAGACTTGGTCAACGCCTCAGTTTTACAAAACTGAGGCGTTCGCTATTGGATGGTTTGCAACACCTAGCGGATGTGTAGTGATCCAACCTTCTGGAATTGTAAAGGTTTAGTCTTGTTTGCCCTTGCTCCGCCATCAGTGACTGAGGTGCTTCAGCGCTCTACAGACAGAGATTTGTTTGTCCATGCACCATAGAGGTGCTAAAGATGTATCAATGACGAAACTCAATACGTTTGTCCTGGAATTTCCGCAAAAATACGGGGGTTTTCGCCTCTATCGCCATCGCATAATGAATGGAATAGCGTAGAAAAAGTACCTTTTTTGAGATCCATTTAGGGAAACCCTTACCATGGCAATGCTTGGAGACCTATCGGATTTTTCCCTGCCGGATATTTTGCAAATGTTCGAGCGTGCCGAAAAAACAGGACAGCTTTCGATCTGGTCTCCCCTGGGCATTTATCGCATTTGGTTCCATCAAGGTCGTATCATTTCGGCTATTGCGCCAGATGAGCAGCACAAACTGAAGCAACTTTTGAATGATCATGCTTCCATCAATCCATCGATTTTGACCTCTTTAAGTGCAACTTCTCCCTTAAGCGAACCCCTAGGGAATTTGCTAAGGAAACGTGAACTTATTACGCCTGCATCCCTTGCCCAAGTGTTTCGCCTACAAATCAAAGCAGGACTTTATGCCCTCTTTGCGCTTAAATCGGGCCAGTTTCGCTTTGCAGCAAATGTGCCTCTGCCCTATGAAGAAATGACAGGGCTTAGCAAAGGCGCGCTAGAAGTTGCAATGGAAGGTCTGCGACAAATGGAAGTGTTAGACCAAGCAGCACAAGAACTGCCGCAGCACGATAGTACCTTCATTCGTCTTGCCACTGAATTGCCGTTGCTGAAGCTTTCAAGCCTGGAATGGAGTATTTGGGATTGTATCTCCCCTGATAAAAGCTTGCAAAAGATTGCCTTACAGGTGGGTGCTGATGTACTAGAGGTACGCAAGGTTTGTTTGCGACTAATGCAGATCGGTTTAATTGAAGAAGTGACTTCTGTAACCATATCTGTAGAGGCACCTACTGCTGCTCCTGCGGAAAACTTACACCCTCAACGCTGGTCACTGCCATCTGCCTCAACGCACCCTCAAGCAGATACCGCCGACTTAGCCAAAACTGCTATCAATCCAGGCTTACTTAATCGTTTGGCGTCTGTGTTAAAAGCAATTCGCTAAAGCGTTGTTTCCATGTCCAGTTACAGCGGCATGACGAAAACCGATAGGTTAGAGATTTGAAGGCTACGTAGTAGTGCACCCCTCTTTATGGGTAGTGTTTCGTGATGGTTATTGTCTAGCCTGTGCTCTATTGATCCAGGTCTAAAGCTTTGTACACGCTCCCACTCGTCGCTTGTGCGGATGACTGGGACAATAATATTTCTGGCTACCTAAATGGTATTGGCTTAAGAGCATACCTATTGAAAATGGCTTGGCAGCCTACAACTGCGCATGCGTGTGTTTGTAAAATAGGTCATTCTTTAATCTGAGCTTTAGATCTTAGGTGGCAAAAAGAATATTTAAATATCAATAGAGTTGAATGACGAGAGAGTTGTTCATTTACTCGATAGAACTTTGTATGTGAATTTATAAATAAAATCAATAGACAAGCAAGGATATAGATATTGATGCAGGTTCGATTAATAGTTGATTGATTTTGAGTAAGGGCATCCTTGTAATAGAAAAAGAGATAAGTTCAAGCGCCAAAAATCGTTTTAGAATTCAGGGCTAACCTAATTTTTATTGGGTTAGGTCTTGATTCTTTATGGTTGTATTTTTTCTTGAAAATAAGGAGGTTTTTATGGCTAATCTTTCATCTTTGCAAGGTGTTTTGCAAAATTATGTTGTGAGTAGTCCAGATATTCAAGGGGCTGCTGTTGTGACGCCAGACGGGTTACCTTTGGCTGCTGTGCTCCCTAATTCAATGGACGAAGAACGTACTGCGGCCATGTCTGCAGCTATGCTGTCGCTTGGTGAACGGATTGGTCGGGAGCTGGCCAGAGGAGCCATTGAGCGTGTGTTTGTGCAAGGTGATACGGGCTACGGTATTCTGACCAGTTGCGGTGATGAAGCCATGCTTTTAACCCTTGCAAGTAAAGATGCTAAACAAGGCATGCTGTTTTTGGAAATTAAACAGATGACTGAAAAAGTGATGGCTGCTATGGGTTCTAGCGCTGCTCTAAATCTTGCTTAATCCGGTTATATAAATGACATTGCATTAGCGTCTGAAATTAACTACTTGGGAATTTGTTCTATGGCATCTGAAATGCGTTCGGAACTTGGCGATTTTTGTAGCGTAATTTGCATGAAGGCGATCATCGTCGGTATTGAAGAAGCCTTGGGAGAAAAAGCAACTGCAATTGCTTTGATTTCAGCCGGTCGTGCCCGAGGTAAGCAACTGGTGGAGAGCCTTGGATTGGCAGGGAAATCGATTCCGCTAGAAGACTTAACCAGTAAGATGGCCTTTGCCTTAGGAAAAGATGGCACGCGCTTATTGCTGTTAGACAAGATTGAACAAGAGGGCGAACTATACCGCGTCTATGCTCGGGAAACGGTTTGTTCCTCAGGGGAAGCTGTGGGTTCTGGGCGTCAATGTACCTTTACTCTAGGAGCTGTTCAGGGTGCGCTAGAAGCGATTACAGGCAAGCGTTTTCGCGGCAAACAAATCGAGTCAGTGCTGCGTGGCGGCACCCACGATGCGTTTGAATATGCACCGATTGGTTAACGCAACTGTGTGGCCAATGAATAGAAGTAGTTTTCTGATGAAAGGCTAAAAGTCGTCGCAGGAAACTACTTCCAATCTTGTTTGGTACTGATTGTCTGGCGGTTTTGGCGAGTTTTAATCTTGCGTTTAGCACACTCTGGCACTTGCCCACGGCAAGCGACCCAACCTATGCGGAATCTATTAAAGATAGTTGTTACTGGACCTGTTGGTGCTGGAAAAACCACCTTTATTCGTTCGATTAGCGAAATAGAAGTGGTTGATACAGACCGTAAGCCTTCTGACGAAACAGCTCAGATGAAGTCAGGCACAACTGTAGCCATGGACTTTGGCAGAATCACCCTCGGCGATGATATGTGGGTGCAAATCTATGGTACGCCTGGCCAATCGCGATTTGACTTCATGTGGGATCTACTGATTCGTGGTGCACATGGCTACATTCTGCTCGTTCCAGCTCATCTGCCAGGCAGTATGCGGGCTGCACGTGGAATTAAGTCGTTTATGCAACAGCGTACGACAGTTCCCATGGTTGTTGGCATTACGCATGCCGATCATCCAGAGGCTTGGGAGGTTGACGATATTCGTTCGGTTTTAGCTGATTACAATTGCCCTTATACAATTGTGAATCCCAATCAGCCTCAGTCTGTTGCAGAGGCATTGTTGTTGCTTGTACAGCAAATGGTTCAGGCGGCACCTGCTGCTGGTTTGCGGTAATGAGTTATCGCTAGCATCGGTTACGCTATCTGGGCTGGAGGTAGAGAGATCAGCTACCGCAGATCCCATGCCCAGTAGACGCTGGTGACTTCCAATCCGTTAGGGCATTGCTGTGCGATGACACGCAGGCCACGCAGTTTATCTAAAAACTTTTGGTACGGTGTGTTCTTCAGACACTTGTCGAGCAAGGTGTAGGTAGTGGCATGGCAGTAGTGCTCGCACTTGCCATACAGCAGTGCAACTTGGATCATTTCTGCGGCGATCGCCCGTTGTTGCATTCTGCGACGGGTATGGGTTGGGTCTGCAGCTGTGCCAGAGAGTACATAAGTTGGCACACTGGAACCGTTGCTATCTTGGTCGAGAATTTCACGAATCTGCTGTGCGAATCCCATAAGGTACCCCTTCCTCAGTGGATATATCTCTGTAATATCCAACATACGGATAGACGATTCTGTTCAAAACGCAGAAATTACGGAATTACTCTAAGCGCTTCCCGGATGACATCCGTAAATACAACTAAGTCCGGTTGTTAAAACCATTGATGTGGCTAATAAAAACTAAAAAGGCGAATAATTCTGCAAGAACCAAGATCGTCGCTTCCCCTACAGGTTTTTCCTAAGGTTGATAGCGACGGGCTAACCTGGGCTGGGGATGTTCTAATCCAACCTGCTGTTGCATCCTTAGTCAACGGAAATCAATTGTTGCTACCCAAGTGCTCTCCTAAGCGGGAAACTGTTGTGCGTAATACTGGGCATACCGTGAATCTTGATGCATCAATGCGTCATGGGTTCCCATTTCCACAATGCGGCCATGCTCCATCACCACAATGCGATCTGCGCGGCGGACGGTGGCAAGGCGGTGGGCAATCATAAAGACTGTTCGTCCTTCCAT
>DATNQK010000816.1:0-3721 GCA_036704065.1 Stenomitos sp. | reverse complement strand
GGATGGTGTAATCTTGCAGGATGGGCTGACCTGCAGGTAGGTTGATGGTTACCTTGTAATCGACCGAAGGTCTAGCGGCATCTAAGGTACCGATATTGATAGGCGTAAAGGTTGCATCCTCAACCGTTCCCACATAGCTGGCCACAGGTGTCCATTCGCCCACGGATCCAGTCAAATTGTATTCGTAGATCGCTTTGCGCTCGTCTCCACTGTTGGGCACGCCATCAGGATCGTAAGTTACAACTGCACGAGTGCCATCCGGAATATCTGTATCCACGCCATAGTGTCCAGTGGTACCGCTAGCGGCATTGGCCTCAGCAGGCGTCAGCGGTTCTAAGGTCACTTGAGACAAGCTAGCAGAGCTAGAGGGGTTATTGACCGTATTTGTGAAGGTTACGGCTGATGGGTCAATGGTTGCTGCTCCACCGATACCGGAAGCATCGATATTATCTGCCAGCTTGCTAGAGCGATTGGAAAAGTCGTCGTTGTTATCGTTTGGACCTACTGCGGTAGGGCTACCTTTCGGACCGTTAAAGATGAACGCGCTACTTGTGTTAATGGTGACAACGTTTGCTTCACCCTTCGCACCGCTACCTTGGTTATTGTTTCCTGTATCAACTCCTGTGGCCTCTACATCAGTGACTTGACCGGAACCGTCAACGTTGGGCTTGTAGTTGCTGCCGGAAGCATCGGGTGGCGTTGTCCCATCAAAATTGTTGGGGTTAGCGTCCCCGGATTCGTCGTAGACCACTTCATTGTTCGGATCGCCTACGGTTTGACCAAAGCCTTGAGCCATGTTTGCAACCACAGCTTGGGTATCGGTTCCGCTATAGCCACTGGTGTTAATGGTGAACTTGAAGCCCGCAACACTCTTATTAGGCGTGATAGAACCTTCGTTAATAAAACCGATACGTGTGACCGTAGCAGGAATGGTGTCGCCAGCATTCAGGACTTGCCAATTTGCAGCATTGGCACCTGTAGCGTCGTTCGCAACATCTACAACGGGTGCTTTTGTTAATGCATCGGTGGTGTAAACCACTTGCCAACCGCTAGGCAACGCGGCAAAGTCTACCGATTCGAGCTTTGTCTTATCGGGCAAGCTATCGGAGACTAAAATTCTGGGCGTTAGAGTGCCGTTCAATTTAATCGGTGTACCTTCTAAGGCAGCAGGCTTAAATTTGTCGTTGGGTTGATCCTTGATATTTAAGCCGAGTTCGTAAGAAATCTGATCGTCGTTGACCTTGGTTGTATCGTTTGCCTTGACTAAAGTATTTACCTTGGTCACTTGAGTCAGTGCTAGAGGCTTCACGCTATCGGCAAAGCTGAGTTCGTCGCTCTTGGCCGATGCTTCGCGTTGTCCATTGACAGGGCTGCCATCTAAGGTTCTGACGTCTTTTGCCTGTTCAGTTGTAGTTGCTGAGTCTGAATCGTCCGGTTGGTTTTGGGTGCCAGCGGTATTATCATTTGCGCCAGTGTTACCCAAAATGACATATATCTTGTCGCCAGGGCTGAGCGTACTTTGGACTTGACCCGTTACTCGAACCAGAATGCTGGTATCTGGTGCAACTCCTGTAACAATCCCATCGTCGGGACGCGCAATATAGGTAGTACCGCCGTCGGTGCTGTATTCAACGGTTAGACCAGCGCTTTGCAACCCTGTAGTGGTTAAATCGGTTGTTGCAGGGATGAAGACCTTGGTGGTGTTGTTACCTGTATTGGTGACTTCGAAGGTGAATTTGACTTCGTCGTTGGCTTCGACAACCCCACCGTTTGTGTCGATCGCTCCAACCGACACGTTGGTCAAACCTGCGACTTCTGCCACTTTGATGGTGACTTCATTCGAGGTCACTGTATAGTCTTGGCCGCTTGGATCTTTGAACGTTGCGGTTGCTTTGTTAATGATGTCTTGTCCCGCTTGGGTTCCAATTGCGAGTGCAGGCGCAAGGGGCTGGAGAATACCGCTGGTCATTAACGCAGCCAGCGCCAGCCGACCATAGGGACGACGGGCGTGGTTTTTCTTCTTTGGAGCTTGAGACATGGATTCCGAGTTCCTCGAACAGTGACTAGAGTAAGTGGGCACGATAGGTTTCCATCAGCAACCTGACCTTGGCCATTGGCGATTCCAAGGGGCTTTAGCAGAGGAAGTAGATATAACTTGAATCCTTAAAGGTTAAATTGAGCAATTTCCAAGTGAAATTGCGTCAACTGTGTATAGTATGTGCAAGACGCTATACAGGTTAAACATCACTGAACAATTTCTCGTTCGTCAGAGTTTTATACCTTTTGCCTTACAGTTCCTAAGGTAGGCAATTACTCAGGAAACTGTAATCAGAGATACCACTGATTCTTATGCCTCAATCTTTCCAAGCGCCGAGCCAAGTGCGAACTGAATTTTGAGTTTCAACCTATCGTGGCCTCGTAGCAGATTGGTTATTATCGATTTTGTCGACAACCCATCTGGAAAAGTTGATGACTCATCTTTTCCCTTTGTGCAGAGAAAAAAGATGAATTTTGCAGTTTCAGAAAAATCGCTACTTCCCAGATTGGGTCAAGTTTTTGAGCTCGTTTTGTCGTTTGAAATAGAAAGTGCAACCTCGGTCGTTCAACATTGGCTACGTATGTCATGAAAGTATGACATTGTTGAAATGCGTTGTGGAGCAAGGATTGTGGCGATACCTAGCTATGCCCTGTCTAACTCGGCGGAACTGCTTATGCGTAGGAATACGGAAGTGGGTTGTTGCGTTAATACTTGAGGGGCCATCTCGGTGTTTCATTCCCGTCACCAAGACCCTAGCCCATGGTAATCGAAGCATTTAGAAAATTGTGTAGACCTTCAATCTTTCGTTGTACAAGAACCGTAACCGAGGGGTTGGTTCAATCAGCCCTGGCAGAACCTTGATCCAAATCTAAAAACCGTCACATCTTTATGATCTGACCCTTGGGTCTCGCGGCTATCTTGATAGAATAGGCCCAAAAGTTGGTTTCTCACTTATCCTCGTTAATTTGCTGTTGGACTTGTCCTGTAAAAAATTTTCTATTGTTGTTGCTCCGTTGATGTCTTACTCCTCCATCGCGATGGTACGCTGCACATGAAACAAGGTTCTCGCAACGTTCAGATACTCCACGCATTCGTCTGTGGCGGAATTTTAGCTACAGCTACGGCCTTTCTCCCCATGCGCTCTGCACAGAGCCGCACCGATACGATGTGGGTGGATAGCCCAAAGGCTGTGCTGGATGAAGCATGGCAGTTGGTGAATCAGTACTATGTTGATAACTCGTTCAATCACAAAGATTGGCAAGCCATCCGCATTAATTTACTGAGCGCAAACTACACGTCTAAAGATCAGGCTTATAATGCCCTTCGAGGAGCCCTGAAGAAGCTGGAAGATCCCTACACTCGCTTCATGGATCCAGAGCAGTTTACGGCCCTCACGACACAAACTTCAGGCGAATTATCAGGCGTCGGTATCCGTTTAGAAGTGAATAAGGTCACTAAAGTCCTGACGGTTGTTGAGCCGATTCCAGGCTCGCCAGCGGTGAAGGCTGGGATTAAAACCGGCGACCAAATCTTGGCGATTGATGGCAAAAGCACTCAAGCTATGGATGTAGAGGCCGCCTCTGCCATGATCCGTGGCAAAGTGGGCACGGCTGTGTCTTTGCGAATTAGTCGTGAGGGCGCTAAAAGTTTCGATGTTGCCATTGCCCGTGAGGTGATTGAGCT
>DATNQK010000815.1:0-2692 GCA_036704065.1 Stenomitos sp. | reverse complement strand
AATCGTCCATCGGGCAATGCGATGCGCTCAATCTTCCAGTCATAGGACTCGACTTCATTCGTATCGTGGCGACGTTCCACGGTGTTGGGTGCGTGATAGGGTTCTCCGGTTTCCAGCGTGTGCCGGAAGTGGGCAATGGCTTCATTGGCAAACGTTTCTGGCCAAAGGATGCGCATCACTTCGGCAAAATCGCGCCCCAGCAGCGGACGCACGCTAGCAAACACCTTCTGTGCTCCAGTGCTGACTTGAGCGAGGCGAAAATCGGCATCGACCACATACACGCCAAAGGGTGAGTTTTCGACTAGGTGGCGGAAGGTATTGTGGGACACCCGTAGGGCTGCTTCGGCACGAGCACGCTCAACGGCAGCCCAAGTGCGCTCGGCAACTTCTTCGGCCAGTGACACCTCCTCTGGTGTCCAGGAGCGAGGGGTCTTGCTGTGAATGGCTAGACCTGCGACAAGTTCTCCATGCTTGACGAGCGGGACGCCAATATGGGCTGCAATCTGAATGGCGACATAGGCAGAGCGCTCATCGGTGGAGAGGCTGGGATCTGTAGCTACATCAGTGACACAAACTGCCAGACCAGCGCGATATGCAGTGATGAGGCTAGAGCCGAACGGGTGGATAGGAAACTCCCCTCGAAGGGGTTGGGCACCGTTAACATAATCGTGCGCGATGAAGTAGCAGGTTTCGTTCACCTCAAAGTAGAGCACCCGATTTGCATCTAAATATTGGCCTAGGATGCGACTGGCTGTAGCTTGAATTTCAATGGGATCGTCTAAGGAGCGTAACGCATCGGTGAGCGCAACGCGGAAGGCATCCCGTTCTGCGGTGCGGCGCAGAATTTCTTCCGATTGCTTGCGATCGCTAATGTCCCAACAGGCTCCAAACCACTGTGTCTCTTGCTCACCATGGAAGGCGATCGCGCGTACAAGGTGCCAACGATAAATTCCATCTGCTCTACGAAGCCGATATTCTTCTTCGTAGGGAATACCCGTTTGCACAGAGTACATCCAGCGACTGAGAACGCGATCCAGATCGTCAGGATGAATAATGTTTTGCCAGTTCAAATTCATCAATTCTGGAAAAGACAAGCCCAGGTAATCACACATTTGCTGGCTGGCATAAGTATTATTCCCCTGAGCATCCGTAATCCAGGTCAGTTGAGGTGTAATTTCCACTAAACAGCGATAGCGTTCCTCGCTCTGATATAGTTCTTTTTCAATTTGCTTGCGCTCGGTAATGTCTAAATTAATGCCGCTCATGCGCAGGGGATGACCCTGTTCGTCTAGCATTAACTGTCCTATACCGAGGATCCAGCGAAGCCCCCGTTGCGGATGCAGAATGCGGAACTCATTGCGAAACTCAGACTGACGTTGCTCGATAATCCCTAACACTTTCTGATTGATGGACTCGCGATCATCTGGGTGTATGGTGTTGTACCAGACCTCGTAGGACACAGGGGTCGCTGGGTCAATTCCATGTAGCATATAATTCTCAGGCGACCAAGCCACTCTACCTGTCGTAAATTCCCAATCCCAGGAACCTGCCTGAGCCCCTGTCAGAGCTAGCCGCAGGAGTTGTTCATTTTCACGTAGGGCTTCTTCGCTTTGTTTGCGTTTGGTGATGTCAATCAGAGTGCCAATATAGCCTGCGACTGTACCACCATCGAACAGAGGTAGGGCTTGAATGTAGTACCAGAACGTGCTGCCGTTCGAGCATATTATACGGCCTTCATTCTGGTAGAGACTTTGCGGTTGTGGGTTTTGCCTCCATTGCTGCCATGCCTGAATCAGGTGATCGCGCTCTTCCGGATGAAGGGTTTCTACCCAGCCCATGCCTAAAGCGACGTCCTCTGGGTGACCTGTCAGTTCACGCCAGCGAGAATTAATGTAGGTGCATTCGCTAGCTGTATTCAATTGGAAAATGATGACAGGTGAAGCTTGAGCCAGGGTGATAAACCGTTGTTCGTTCTCCCGCAAGGCTTGCTCTGCAATTTTGCGCTCTGTGATATCCGATGAGACCCCAATCACCCCTACTACTTCGCCCTGTGCGTTGCGCCAGGGATATTTTCTGGAAAGAAGCGATCGCAGTTCGCCACGCCTAAATAAGGGTTCGTCGTAGACGATAGATTCTCCACTTTGAATCACACGTTGATCTACAGCTTGAATGCGTTGTGCTTCGTCAACTGGAAATAAAGCGGTGTCATCTTGACCCAGTAGGGTTTCCACTGTTTTATTGACCCATTGCGCCGTCGCTTGGTTGGCCAGCACATAGCGTCCCTGCAAATCCTTGACGAAAATCACATCATCCGTACCGTTCACAACGGCCTGCAAAATGTTCTTTGTTTTAATTAGATCCTCTTCTGCCCGCTTGCGATCTGTGATGTCGCTAAAGACAATAGAAACCCCATCCCTCAGCTTGACGGCCATATTGCGAAACCAGCCCGTAATGCCATCAGCTGCGTAAGGCAACTCCATTTCCTGCGGTTCCCCGGTTTCCACAATCTGCACGTAGCGATCAAATAATTCACTATTGAGCTTGTTGCCGGGTAGGACTTGCAGCAACCGTTGCCCCAGCAGTTCTTCAATGGGACGCTTTAAAATCTCCGCTGCTTTCGGGTTGACATAGGTCCAGACAAAATCGATGATTTTGCCGCTTTCATCCCGTACACTATCGAGCGTTGTAAAGG
>DATNQK010000814.1:0-3089 GCA_036704065.1 Stenomitos sp. | reverse complement strand
GTGCGTTCGGCGTGGACTGCGGGACGACTAGAGCGCGTTTATGCCGACGAAACTCGACCGCGCTTGCAGGGTGCGAAATTAACCACATGGGAATGCGTGCAAGAAGGCATCCCCGTCACCCTAATTACCGATAACATGGCTGCTCACTGCATGAAGCTAGGCATGATCGACTTGGTGGTTGTGGGGGCGGATCGGATTGCAGCCAATGGTGACGCTGCCAACAAAATTGGCACCTATAGTGTGGCCCTGTGTGCTAAGGCCCATAATATTCCCTTCTATGTGGCTGCGCCTGTTTCCACAATTGACTTCCAACTGGCGGATGGGAGTGCCATTCCGATTGAAGAACGCGATCCATCAGAAATTTATGCTGTAGGCGATACGCGTCTGTGTCCAGTTGGTGTGGAGTTTTACAATCCGGCCTTTGATGTGACGCCTGCTGAGTTGATTACGGGGTTGATCACGGAGCATGGCGTTGTGGCTCCTGCTGATCTCCAAGCAACTTTGGGGCATTTGCAAGCGGTTTAAGCCTTAGCCCTTGCCTTTGCTGGGGCCTAATTCAGTCCGACTCGATGGTGTCCTGACGTTGTCTTAATGGTTGCTGTTGCCTCTTCTGCTTGCCTTCCACCCCCTCTGGTGCCAGGGATGGGTCTAACCGCCCTGGCGCCTATGCAAGATGTCACAAATCTGCATTTTATGGGGGTGATTGCCCACTACGGCAACCCCGACTATTACTTTACGGAGTACTTCCGCGTTTACCCGACGTCCAGTTTAGATCGGCATATTTTGCGCTCTATTACCGAAAATCCGTCGGGTCGTCCTGTTTTTGCCCAAATGATTGGGGAGAGCATTCCCGATTTGGTGCGGGCTGCACGAGAGCTGAGCCGTTATCCTGTGGCAGGGATTGACCTTAACATGGGATGTCCGGCCCCGAAGATCTACCGCAAAAATGTGGGCGGAGGGCTACTGCGAGATCCGGCACAAATTGATCGGATTCTAGGCGCGTTGAGAGAAGCTGTAGATGGACTCTTTACGGTCAAGATGCGGATTGGGTTTGATAGCGTTGAGCATTTTGCCGCTATTTTGGCGTTAATCAACCGACATAACATCGACTTACTCAGTCTGCATGGCCGCACGGTGAAGGAAATGTATCGCAGCCATGTGCATTATGATCGCATTGCTGAAGCGGTACAGCAGGTTAACTGTCCTGTTCTGGCCAATGGCAATGTTTCTTCTGCTGTCGCGGCGGCAGATGTGTTAGCTCAAACTGCTGCGGCTGGGGTGATGATTGGCCGAGCCGCAATTCGCAACCCCTGGATTTTTAAGCAGGTACGCCAGCACTTAAGCGGTCAACCTGTTGATGCTGTGACGTTGGCAGAGGTGCGCGACTATATCGATAAACTGCGCAATACAATGACCGCATCCATTTTTTCGGAACGGTTGCGAGCAAGCTACCTCAAAAAATATCTCAACTTTATTGGTCAGAGTGTGGATGCTGCGGGTGAGTTTTTATACTGCATGCGTCGTGCCGAAACGGAGGTGGAACTGCTCTCTATCTGCGATCACTTTTTATTGAGCAACCCCCACGAGACGTTTGCATTGGAAGCTTATCCTGGCTTGGTTGCGCGCCCCAATTGCGAAACGTCATAGGTGATGGCGATCCGCTTACTGTGCCGTCCAGCGGCGGTACAGGGTTTGGATGGCACGGGTGATGGTTTCAGTGACATGGTGGGGGTTTACGCTGTCGGCTTCGACTTGCTGGATTTCCATTAGAAAGCGGGCTTCTTCGCTATCGACGTTGCCATCGCTGTAGATTAAGCCACTAATTTCTTCCATTAGTGCCTGACAATCTTCTGGGGTGGGATGAGACCCCAGATATTCATTCACCCAGCCGTAACATTCATCGGCTGAAACTGCACGGAGGCCGTAGAGCCAGGGTTTAAGTTCTGGGTCTTCGAGTAGCCCTTTTTCTGCGGCAATTTTTTGCAAATATTGCTGTTCTTCCGGTTGAACTTTGCCATCGAGCCAAGCCGCACCAATTAAAATTTTGAGCAGTTGTTGAGTATGAGTAGACATGATTCCAAAAGCTCCTAGGGCGGAAGATGAGGGTTTGCAGGTTGCAGGGGTAGATGAAGTGGGCCGAGGGGCACTTTATGGGCCAGTGGTTGCAGCAGCCGTGATTTTGTCGCCAGAGGCAGCGGAGTACCTAGTGCAAGCGGGGGTTAAAGATAGTAAACAGCTTCGTGCGAAGCAACGCGAGTTTCTTTACGAAATGATTCAGTCTCAAGCAGTTGCCTATGGCATTGGGATGGCATCTGTGCGCGAAATTGATCGTATTAATATCCTACAAGCCAGTTTATTGGCAATGCGTCGCGCGATCGCTCGTTTGTCGGTACATCCTGATCTTTGTTTGATTGATGGTAACCGTCCAATTCCAGCGTTGGGGATTGAACAGCGCACTGTGATTAAAGGAGACCAAAGTGAACCTGCGATCGCAGCTGCAAGTATTTTGGCGAAGGTCTGGCGCGATCGCCTCATTGTTCGGCTTGACCGTCGCCATCCAGGGTATGGACTAGCCGCCAATAAGGGTTACGGGAGTAGTGTCCATCGGGTTGCTTTGGCGCAACTTGGCCCTACGCCCCAACATCGCCTTTCGTTTGCACCTTGTTGCCAAGTTCAGCTTTCTTTGGTTCTGTCGTCTTCTGACTAACGTATTTTGAGAAACTCTTGCATCTTTGTAGTGCCACACACTACGGTGTTAGCTTTGCTGCTTAAGCTCTGTTGAGAATTTGATGGTTTTGCAATATCTTCCCTAACTGGGGAATCAGGTGCTACACCAGTTTCAATCCCTGAAAGGGATTTAGAGGTTTTGCGACGATAGTGTTTATAAAGCCAAGCTAGAGAGCGATCTACCCGTTTCAATCCCTGAAAGGGATTTAGAGGTTTTGCGACCAAGATCCGCCAGTGGCTCAGCACCGTCGATCTAGCTGAAGTTTCAATCCCTGAAAGGGATTTAGAGGTTTTGCGACGAGATTGGCAAATAAACCGACCTGTACGGCTAAATGTTTCAATCCCTGAAAGGGATTTAGAGG
>DATNQK010000813.1:0-3164 GCA_036704065.1 Stenomitos sp. | reverse complement strand
ATTTCGGCAAGGCGTTGTCGCAATTCCAGCACCTCTGCCGATTCCCCTGCTTCACCATGGCCAAAATGCAAGGTTTGCTGGTTTGAGCGGCTACCCCCTGTCATTGCGCCTGTGGGTTCTAATAGTTCACCATCCAGCGTAACCATGCGATAGCGGCCAATGTAACGGCGTGCCGCTTGTAAGGTTTCAAACACGACGGTATTGCCAAACACATAGGCAAACACCGCTTCGTATTTGGGGTCGAAGTCGATTAAATAGATGGCATAATCAATGGCTCCCGACACTGTGTTGAGATTGGGTAGGTCTTGAGTGCCGCGCAGTTTGTTAAGGGGTAAAAAGGTGGCTCGACCGCCACGTTCGCGCTTGAGCAATTCAATCCCTGCTGCCGCGACTTCGTCGTTTTCGACGACCAAATGGCCGATACGGGCACCTGCTGCTGTCTCTAACGCGATTTGATAGTGCGGTTCAACACGACCCAAGTTTGCGACTAAGCCACAGACCCCCTGTAAATTGGATTTCAGCAGCAGGCGGGTGGCAAAGGTGCCTTGGGCTTCTTGTTGCGCTTGTTCTTTGGCCTCCAACTGATCGAGTTGGCGCTGTTTCTCGCGTTGTTCACGCTGGAGTCGGGTCTGGGTTTCTTGCTCTGTACGTGCCTTGGTTTCGGTGTCGGCAAACTGAGTGGCTAAGGTTTGAATCGTGGATTGTTGCTGTTCTAGGTCGGCTTGCAGTTCCGTGAGCTGTTGCTGTTTGGTGGCGATCGCTGCATTGAGCGATTGCGTTTCTTCTTGCTGGGATTCGCGCTGCCGCTGGATCTGTTCTACCCGTTCTTGAAGTTGAGCAAACTCGGAGCGTTGCGGATCTAGGGTGGCCAGCAGGGTTTCGATTTGCTGTCGCAGTTGGGTTTGTTCCTGTACCCACGCATCCGCAGCTGTGGCGATCGCCTGAGACTGTTCGCGGATCGCGCTGAGATCGGCTTGGGCCTGGTCGCGACTCTGGGCGAGTGTGCGGAGAGTTTCGTCTGCCAGCGTTTGGCGTTGTTGGGTAAGGTCGCGGGTTTGGCGCTGCTGTTGCACCATTTGGGTTTGTAACGCTTGCACGCGCTCGGCAGCCTTCTGTTGTGTTGCCTTAAGGTCTGCCTGTTGGCGTTCGAGCTGGCGTAATTCGGCTTCTTGGGCGGCGATCGCGGCCTGTACCGCTAACTGTTCGTCTTCGCCAAGGGCTTTGACATGGGCATTGGCTTCGGTTAAATGGGTTGATAAAGTGTGCAACTCAGCGGCGGCTGTTTGCAGTTGGGCTTCTAGTTTCTCTTGTTGTTGGGCTTCGGCTTGGATCTGGTGTTCTAGCGCCACAATACGATCTTGGAGTTGACGGTGGGCTAAAACCTGCTCCCACACCGACTTATCGTTAAGTTCGGCCCGTAAGAGTTGATACTTTTGCGCCTTAACCCGATCCCGATCTAGGCGATCGCACTGCTCTTTCAGTTCCTGCTCGACAATATGAAACCGATCCTCTTGATCTTTTACCGCGTCCAACTTCTCGCGGGCCTGACCAATTTTGCGATCAAAATTGGCCACCCCTGCCAACTCGTCAATAATTTCGCGCCGCTGCCGCGCATTCATCGAGATAATACTCGTCACATCCCCTTGGAGAACCACATTGTAGCCCTCAGGGTAAATCCGCAGCCGATTCATTTGTTCATGCAGTTCGGCAAGGGTGCAGGGCTCCCCGTTAATGGCATAGGTTGAGGTATAAGTGCCCTGCTTGGTGACGCGCAATTTGCGGGTGACTTCCCACTCTAGAGCGGCGGGTTGTTCATCCGTAGATTCCACGGTTCGCACTGCGCCTTCCGGAATCTCCTCTGGTGGCACATCTGATAGATCGAACGTTACCGTGACTCTGGTTTCTACAATGGCATGGCCGCGTTTCAGTTGCGCTTGATTGACCAAATCGGGGAGTCGCTCTGCTCGCATCCCCTTAGATCCAGACAGCCCCAAGGCAAACAACATGGCATCTAGCAAATTCGATTTTCCAGAGCCATTGGGGCCTGAAACCACCGTAAACCCAGGTAGCAGTGGAATTGCAGTGGTACTGCCAAAGGATTTGAAATAAGAGAGTTCTAATCGCTTAACGTGCACAGGTAGTTAAACTCGTAGCTAAGGGATCGGCCCTAAGGCTACCGCATGTTTTTCTCAAAGATGATCGGTAAAGGCAGGCCGATTTTTCTCAACAGAGTATCATGCTCTTCTAGAATCTGAACCAATTGCGGTCAAGATTTTTGCAGGGTCTATGCCTTTGATTTGCGCTTTTGTTTATTGATACTTTCCAGCCCAATTTTATGACGACCGTAATTAGTCTGAACGCCCAACACTTCGATACTTTAGACCTATCGCCAATCGAGACTGTCCTTCAGCCTTGGATTGCAGACCAGACCCTCAGCAATTATGAGCAAGCCCTGCAATTTGAGATCGACTACCCTCAAGACCCCGAAGCCAGCCAAGAACTGCCTGACATTCCGGAAATACGCCTCTGGTTTGTGCGCCTCGACAGCATTTATCCCTGGCTACCCTACCTCCTGGATTGGCGCTCGGGCGAGCTGGCCCGTTATGCTGCCATGTTGGTTCCCCATGAATTCAGCCAACGCGAAGGCATTCAATTCAATCCCCAGGCTCTTGATTTATTTGTGATGCGCAAGCTATTTACAATCCACCACTGGCTGAAGCAACAGGGGGTTGAGCGCCCCAACACGTTAAAACAAATGGCGGATTTATTCGGCTATGAATTGGACAACACCCTCTTCGAGCTTTTAGATCGGGCGACGCCCTAACGTCTTCTCATCCGCCACTCACCGGTGGAATAAGCACAACCTCATCGCCCGATCGCAGAACCGTCTCGGGCGCAACAAAGTCGAGATTGATGCCATACCGTGTGACGGCGGCAAGGGCATGTAGGTGGGGGAATGGTTCGCGTAGGCGATCGCCGACCATGGCAACGGTTGTCCCTGGCGGCACTTCTAACTTCAGTTCTGGCTGTCCGTAGGCTTCCTGATAGGCTGCAAACAGCTTCACTGTAATGTCAACCATTCCCCTATTCCTTAAACGCCACCCTGAATGCTAATGGGTGCGCTACGGGAGAGCCGCACACGATAGCCGCTATCCGCAGGCACT
>DATNQK010000812.1:0-6141 GCA_036704065.1 Stenomitos sp. | reverse complement strand
GTGACGAATGCGCCGCTGACTGCACTTAGCAACGGAACAAGTGGCGGGAATGGCGTTTATCGCTACGGTGCAACTTCTGGTTTCCCTAGTTCTACGTTTAATTCGACCAATTATTGGGTTGATGTAGTGTTCACTACTAATTAACCAAACCGATCTGAGCAAGGTTTACATCCCTTGCTCAGACGGATATATCGAATATGATTGGATTGAGCGTAGTTTCGCTGCTAATCCAATCATGTCTGGAAGTTCATGGTTTAACTGGTAGAGCAAAACATATCCCTCAGAATTTCCAAGAGCATGAAAGAGAATACATTGCATTGAAAACAAGCCTAAGGAGATTTGCAAATGCCGATTAGTGATGATGTAACGCTAGGTAATGGAGTTAAAATTCCGCACCCTAGCCTAGTAAATCTTTATGGGTGCAAGATTGGTGATGAGACTAAAATTGGAAGTTTTGTGGAAATACAGAAAAACGTGAAAGTTGGAGTTCGATGCAAGATCTCGTCCCATAGTTTTCTTTGCGAGGGCGTCGAGATCGAAGATGAAGTTTTCGTTGGCCATGGAGTGATGTTTACCAATGATCTTTATCCACAGGCTACTAATCAGGATGGTAGTTTGCAAACGGAAGCTGACTGGACTGTGATCAAAACGCTTGTGAAACAACGTGCATCTATTGGGAGCAATGTAACCATCTTGCCTGGATTAACCATTGGGGAGAGTGCATTGATTGGGGCTGGAGCAGTTGTAGTTCAGAATATCCCAGATTATGCCATTGTTGTCGGGGTTCCTGCTCGGGTTGTTGGAGACATCCGTGATCGCACCCCTCTTGGCAATACCCCATACTCCGTAGTTAGAATGTAGTCTGCGTTAAGTTTAGAAACCTACTGTAAGCGGGAAAGTACGGAAAAAGTTTGCACTTGAGTTTTTGACTCGGATGGCAGACAAATTTCTTCAAAAGATTAGGCAACTTGAGGGGAATATCCCAATTACACATTTGGCAGTTAAAATCGCCGATCTAAAAGCACAGACCCATCTCTGTGCTAAGTCCAGGATATTTAATATATTTAGGCATCGGTTCTTTAAGGCTTTTATGGATCTAGTTTTAACCTCTGACTATACATTTTAAGATTGAAAATATGGAACAGATTTTTAATATTGGCGTAATTGGTTGCGGCTACTGGGGCCCTAACCTGATTAGGAATTTCTCGGAAATTCCTGGGACAAAGGTGAAAATAGTTAGCGATTTCAGTATTGATCTTTTAAAGAAAGTTCAAAGTCGTTATCCGACTATCAAGATTACGACAGATTGTCAGGATATCTTCACAGATCCAGAAATCGATGCGGTGGCGATCGCCACACCTGTTTCTACCCACTTTGATCTTGCTCTGGCGGCTTTGCAGGCTGGAAAACATGTTTGGGTGGAAAAGCCCATGACTGCTACGGTACAGCAAGCTGAACGGCTTATTGACGAGGCTAAGCGACGGAACTTAGTGCTGATGGTCGATCATACGTTTGTCTACACAGGCGCGGTGCGGAAAATGCAGGAGCTTGTAGCTGGGAACGTGCTGGGCAAGATCTATTATTACGACTCAGTGAGAGTTAATTTGGGGCTATTTCAGCATGATGTGAATGTGCTTTGGGACTTAGCCGTTCACGATTTGTCCATTATGGATTATGTTTTGGCGGCCAAGCCCTATGCCGTTTCGGCCACCGGAATTAGCCATATCCCTGATGGTCCAGAGAATATTGCTTACTTGACGCTCTTTTTTGAAGACAATCTGCTTGCGCATCTCCATGTGAATTGGTTGGCCCCTGTTAAAGTTCGTCGCACGCTGATTGGCGGTAGCCAGAAAATGATTGTCTTTGACGATCTCGATCCGAGCGAGAAGGTAAAAGTGTACGACAAGGGAATTACGCTTAATGGGGGAGCTGATAGCAACTATCGAATGCTGATTGATTATCGTGCTGGGGATATGTGGGCACCTCATTTGGAAGTGACCGAAGCGCTACGCACTGGAGCATTACATTTTATCCAATGCATTAGAGAAGGTGAGCGCCCCATCACCGATGGACAAGCTGGGTTGCGAGTGGTCAGAATTTTGGAAGCTGCAACCTATTCGCTGAAGCAACAGGGACAATTAGTGAAATTAGACTTAGCAGAGGTTGCCGCGTGATTCCATTTGTTGATTTAAAGGCGCAATACAACAGCATTAAGGACGAAGTTAATGCTGCTGTTCTTAATGTACTTGAGAGCACCCAATTTATCTTGGGGGACGAAGTCCAAGCTCTGGAACAAGAGTTTGCCTCTTATTGCAATGCTGAATATGGTATTGCTCTCAATACCGGCACAAGTGCGCTCCATTTGGCGCTACTGGCTGCTGGCATAGGGCCTGGGGATGAGGTTATTACGGTTCCGTTTACCTTTGTGGCCACCGTTGCTGCAATTGTTTATACCGGAGCTACGCCTGTTTTTGTCGATATCGACCCGGTCTCTTACACCATAGATGTTGGACAAATTGAACAAGCTATTACTGAGCGTACTAAAGCTATTTTGCCTGTCCATCTCTACGGGCAACCTGCCGATATGGATCCGATTTTAGAGATCGCCCGCCGTCATGGGCTCACTGTAATTGAGGATGCAGCACAAGCCCACAGGGCAGAATATAAGGGCAAGCGTGTGGGGAGTCTGGGCGATATCGGATGTTTCAGTTTCTACCCCGGTAAGAATCTGGGGGCTTATGGTGAGGGTGGTATGGCAGTGACTAATAATCCTGACTATGCTCGTATCATGCGTATGTTACGGGACTGGGGGCAGGAGAGTCGGTACAACCACGTCTTAAAAGGCTACAACTATCGGATGGACGGGGTGCAAGGTGCGATTCTTCGGGTGAAGTTGCGCTATTTGGATCGGTGGACGGAAGCTCGCAGAACCCATGCGATGCAATACGACCAGTTATTAGCGGACTCAGGCTTAAAAACACCGACTGTTATGCCCTACAGCTACCATGTTTATCATGTTTATGCGGTGCGATCGCCCCAGCGTGATCGGTTGCAAAAGGAATTGCAGACTAAGGGCATTCAAACTGGGATTCACTACCCGATTCCAGTTCATCTGCAACCTGCCTATATGGACTTAGGCTACCCACTCGGCAGTTTCCCCCACTCCGAGAGTGTTGCCAAGGAAGTTTTTTCGCTGCCAATGTATGCGGAACTGGGATCTACGCAAGTAGATACAGTGGCAGAGCATGTGCGGCTAATTCTTCAGGAAGCCGCAGAATCATGATCGATTCCCGTCCTGGTTTGAATCCTTATCGATTATCAGCATTGATTGAGCAAGCGATTTGCCGTTGCAATCTGCAGCTTCAAGGTGCCTCTGTTCTAACAGAGGCTGCTACTGGAGCCTACGTCGTTACGCCAGTAATTGCAGCGATGGCAGGGGCCAGCAAGGTATTTGCGATCGCTCAAAGTAGTCCGTATGGAACCCTTGAAGAGGTTCAGGCACAAACCAAAACACTGGCCAACATTGCAGGTGTTGGTGATCGAATTAAATTTATTGACCATAAAACGCCAGAGATTGTGGCACAAGCCGACATCATCACTAACAGTGGGCATGTTCGTCCCTTGGATGCTGAAACTGTTGGCCAGATGAAACCTTCGGCTGTCATCGGTCTGATGTACGAAGCTTGGGAGTTTAGGCCGGAAGATATCGATCTCGATGCTTGCCGAAAGCGGTGTATTCCGATTGTCGGTGTAAACGAGCGGCATCCGGCAGTAGATGTGTTTTCTTTTTTAGGTATCATGGCTGTCAAACTCTTGCTAGATGCAGGTGTTTCGGTCTACTCCAGCCAAATTTTGTTGTTATGCGATAACCCGTTTAGCGATTTTATCCAGAAAGGTTTGGAAAATGTCGGCGCGCGAGTCGATCTATATGCTGCCTTAAGTTCAGCACCAAAAAAACAATCCTATGATGCAATTTTAGTTGCTTTACATCCCCAATCCGAACCGGTGCTATCTAGTTTAGATGCGACTCTCATTGCCGATTATTGGCCAGGTGCATTAGTAGCACAGTATTGGGGAGATGTGAATCGATCTGATTTTGTAACGTATAACATTTCGTTATGCCCAGAATTAGAGCCAAAACCTGGGCATATGGGGATTTTGCCTTCTGCTGTTGGCCCCGAGCCTATCATTCGCCTTCAGAGTGGAGGCTTAAAAGCTGCAGAAGTGATTTGGCGAAAATCCCAGCCACCTGATCCTGACCTCGAATTCGTGCAATTGCTATGAAGGAAGATGAACGATGGCAAATGTGATCCTAATTGGCATAGGCATAACTGCGCTAAGCGCAGCAAAATCATTGTTGTCGACGTGTAATATACAGGCTATTGTTAGAAATGTGAATCTTACAAACAGTCAAGATGATCCGGTTTTAGCACTTGCTCAGGATAATGAGATTCCTGTTTTTTCAGATACTTCCCAGTCTGCGATCGCAGCGTTGATTACCAAGTTGCAGCCCGATTGCGTTATTGTTTCCTCCTATAACCAAATTCTGCCTCCCGCTATCATTGAGCGAACTGCCTTCGTCAATGTCCATTACTCTCCCTTGCCACAGTACCGAGGTCGAGCCAATGTGAATTGGGCATTAATAAATAATGAATCTTATTCCGCAATTACTATCCACCGTATTGTACCTGATCTCGATGGAGGAGATATTCTATTTCAAGAACTGATTCCAATTCATTTGGATGATACGGTCGCAACCCTCTACGAGCGATTAAATAAAATTCAAGCAGAAAATTTGGGAAAAACCATAGTCAATTTTTTGCACGGATACGAGGGAATCCGACAAAATAAGGAAGAAGCAACCTACTGCTGTACTCGATTGCCAGAAGATGGCGTAATTAACTGGTCAGCTTCGACCCAAAGTATTAGCCAACTCATTCGGGCACTTGTCGATCCTTTTCCTGGCGCTTACACTTATTTTCAAGGTGAAAGGATGATAATTTGGCATGCTCAACCCATCAGTAATCCCCCAACTTATGTTGGACGGGTTCCAGGTCGCGTCATTGGTAGATCGAAAACTGAAGGGTTTATTGATGTACTTACAGGAGACGGAGTGTTGAGAATCCTAGAAGTACAGGTCGAGGGGCAGTCAAAAATGGCAGCTGCAAATGTAGTGAAGTCTGTCAAAAGCACATTGGGGTTACAAGTTTCGGAACTATTAAATCGAATTCGTACACTTGAACTGGATGTTATTAGGTTAAAGGAATATGCAAAATAGTCGAGTTCTTATTACGGGCGGAGCAGGGTTAGTAGGCTCTCATATTGCCGATTTGTTAGTTCAAGAAGGCGTTGCTGAGATTATTATTCTGGATAATTTCACACGTGGGCGGATGGAGAATCTAGCTCAAGCGCAATCTCAGGGACACTTAGTCATCGTTGAAGGCGACATTTGTGATCGCAAGCTTTTGACTGACGTAATGGAAGGAGTAGATTTTGTTTTCCATCAAGCCGCCATTCGGATTACTCAATGTGCCGAAGAACCCCGACTAGCCTTGGAAGTACTTGCTGATGGAACCTTCAATGTTTTAGAAGCAGCCGTTAATGCAAACGTTAAAAAAGTTGTTGCTGCTTCTTCTGCTTCCATCTATGGCATGGCAGAAGATTTCCCAACCACGGAATCTCATCATCCCTACAATAACCGCACTATTTACGGAGCCGCTAAAGTCTTTAACGAAGGATTGCTTCGCAGCTTCCATGATATGTACGGTCTGGACTACGTAGGCTTACGCTACTTCAACGTGTATGGTCCTCGGATGGATATTTACGGGGTTTACACCGAAGTCTTAATTCGGTGGATGGATCGCATTATCGCAGGTCAGGCTCCTCTCATTTTTGGCGATGGGAAACAAACAATGGACTTTGTCTATATCGAAGACATTGCTAGAGCTAACATCTTGGCAGCGAAAGCCAGTGTTACAGATGAAGTATTTAATGTTGCTAGTGGCGTGGAAACTAGCTTGAACGATTTAGCCCACAGTTTAGCCAAAGTTATAGGATCAGAGCTAACCCCAGAATATGGTCCAGAGCGCAAAACTAACCCTGTTCAGCGTCGGCTAGCCGATATTACTAAGGCAAAAGAAT
>DATNQK010000811.1:0-2147 GCA_036704065.1 Stenomitos sp. | reverse complement strand
GATACTGACAATCGATTTCTCCGGAATGTGAAAGTCAACCGAATTAACAGCGACAAGTCCGCCGAAGCGTTTTGTTACCTTTTGAGCAGTGAGGATATTCGCCATGTGAGCCTCTTAAACCATGCTTTCGGCTGAAACGTTTTCTGCATCGGCATGATGCAACTCGCGTTTTGTCGCTTGAGATGGCCACAATCCCTCAGGCTTGGCCAGCATCATGATGACGAGAACCAATCCGTAGATCAGGTAACGAAACTCAGAGACCTCACGCAAGAGTTCAGGCAGCCCAATCAATGCAATCGCACCGACGATCACACCCGGAATGCTTCCCATGCCACCGACGACGATCAGGGCAACCACGTTAATCGATACGATGAGCTGCATACTGGATGCAAAGATCGAGCCGATGAGCGTTGCGAAGATGGCGCCTCCCAAACCAGCGAATGATGCTCCCAGCATATAGGCAAGAAGCTTTGTCTGAATGAGGTTGATACCCAGCGCTTCTGCAACATCTTCGTCCTCACGGATGGCCATCCATGCGCGTCCGAGTCTGGACTCGCGCAATCTCCAGGCTACAAATGCAAGCAGCAGTGCGCTTAGCACCGCGACGTAGTAGATATCTTTTACGGTAGCCAATTCAATCCCGTTACATGCCCTTGGCACATCCACTCTGACAAACGCTTCGAGAGTTCCAATGCAGGGCTTTTGGATACCGATGATTCCCTGCGGACCTCCAAAGTACTTGGCGAGAAAGTCTGAGCCAGCCAACAGACGAACGATTTCACCAAAGCCAAGCGTGGCAATGGCGAGGTAGTCGCCACGTACGCCAAGGACTGGCAAGCCCAGGACCGCACCCGATAACATGGCAACCAACACGGCGATCGGCACCGCGACCCAGAATGAAACATGCTGCAAACCGAAAGGTCCATAGGATGTCAGTAACCCAACGGTATAGGCGCCGATCGCATAAAAAGCCACGAAACCAAGGTCAAGCAGCCCGGCAAAGCCGAGTGTGATATTAAGTCCAAGCCCCATCAGGATGAATAGTGCAACGGTTACGATAACCTGGGCGATGAACGGTCCCGACACCTGTGGCAAGCCAATGGCAATATAAAGGATCAGAAGAAAGCCGATCACGCGCAGGGATAGTTGTCCACGTTTTGGCAGGCGTGAGATTCGTGCCTGAACCTCTTTGCCTCTGAAATTCCATAAGAAGGCGATAACTACAACCGTAATAAAGAAGATCAAGGCACCTTCCACAGTCAAACCAGTCTGACCGAAGAGATATTTGGCGGCTTTTGCCACACCTCCTTTTTGGTTGATCATTACCACGCGGAACAAACCAGAGAAGAGTGCCAGGAAGAACGTGGTCAGCAAGCCGCGTGTGAGCGGCCTGCGATACATATCAGGCATAAACATGAACGCGGCACCCAGAATACCTGCAGCAGCACCAATCAACGGCAGAGGCCAAATATTGCCTTCACCTTTGCCGAACGTAAGCAAATTGTAGAGAGGTGGTGATGCATTAAGGAAAACCGCACGGAGGTTAATCTTGTATCCAATATAGACGAAGAGTGCAAGGACCAGCCCGGTTACTAAGCCTGCCACCAGTCCCGCAGTTAGGGTTTGAACAGGCCGATTCTCACCCAACAGAGTAGAAGTACGGCGTGCTGCGATCAGTCCCATGGCAACCATTGTTGTCAGCAGCACGAATTGCCCAAGAGTAATTACCTTTTCAACTACATCGCGCTTGCTGAAGATTTCTGTCATGCCTACGAGACAGATAAAGATGGTGATCGCCCCACCTAATAGTCCAATCTTGATCGCGTTCCAGAGGAAGTTTTCTTTTTTCATTGCATTGACCCTGTTAGGCTTTCTTCTTGGTCAGGCGTTCACCTAAAATGCCTGATGGACGGAACAACAAGATCATAACGAGCATGGTATATGCAATTACATCTTTGAGCTGATACGGTCGAGTGATACCCAATCCCTCAAGGAAGAGGGACGGTCCGATGGACTCAAAGATGCCCAGTACAAGGCCTCCTACCATGGCTCCCGGAATATTGCCGATACCTCCCAACACGGCGGCCGTAAACGCCTTGATGCCGGGGGTGAATCCCATCAGGAAGAAAACCTGGCGGAATATGAGT
>DATNQK010000810.1:0-6397 GCA_036704065.1 Stenomitos sp. | reverse complement strand
CATTGGGCCAATTCCGCATCAGATAACTTTTCTCGCTCATCGTCAGATTTTTGCAGGCAGGGATCTTTGGCAACATCTTGGCCAAGGCCGGAATGGGTTACGAGTAATTCAAAGGGCCATTTAATGACGTTAACGCGGTTTAAAACCTGACCTGGTGGCCCAAAATTACTCGCAGGCTGGATGCCGCCGCTAAAGATAATTTGCGGCACTAACACCATAATCATCAGCAAGGGGGCCATGCTTTGGTTGGGGGCGATCGCCGAGACCAACAGTCCCAACATCGCGCCTGCCAGAATCGCCAGGGTGAAGTCGAGATAAAAATTGAACAGCACATCCCAAGTGCCTGGTAACTGCACCGCAATTACCTTTACCAGTAAATAGGCTGCACCCTGATAGATCGAAAACAAAAAGGCAATCCAAACCTTTGACAGAATGTAAGGCGTTGCCTTGAGGCCATAAAGTCGTTCCCGCCGATAAATTTCGTCTTCCTTAACCAACTCATTCATCGTGGTAATTTCACCGATCATCACCGCAATTAATGCGCTGACAAAAAGCATGGTGACAGCTTGGGTTGCACTGCCCGTTTTGACACTAAATAAATCGGCCTTCCATGTAATAAAATCCAGCATGCCAAGCAACGGCGCAATGGCAAACATCAGCGCCAAGGTGGCTTTGTCCTGAGCCAAAACTGCAATATTGCGTGCCGACAACACACAAAACTGTCGCCAGATTGAGATGCGACGCTGTACCTTAACAGGGGCTTGCGATCGCACCTTGGTTGAGCGTTCATCAGCATGGGGCGACACTTCTCGCTGCCGATCCACGACATAGTTGTGGTAGAGCGAGGAGCGGCGGAATGTCTCTTCTAAGACTTGGGGCGTAGGAGCGTTGGGATTCTTTTCTGGATCTAATACGCGGTAAACGCCTGAGAAATCATCCAGAGCAAAGCCCTCGCACTCTTGGGAAAAATTTGTGCGAAAGTAATCCAGCAACTGGTCAGGCGGCCCATAGTAGGCAATGCGTCCCCCCTCAGTGAGGTAGAGAACCAAGTCGCATACACGGATATTTTGCGTCGCATGGGTAATCAACAAAATGGTTCGGCCTTGGTTCGCCAATTGGCGGAGCAGCATCATAATGTCTGCTTCGGTACCAGGGTCCAATCCTGAAGTGGCCTCATCTAAAAAGAACAGGCTCGGTTTATTCAGCAGTTCCACGCCAATCGCAACACGGCGCTGCTGTCCACCGCTCAAGAGCTTAATGGGAACATCACGGCGGTGGGACAGCCCGACATCTTCTAGCACTTCTTGGATGCGTTGCTGACGCTCTGCGGGGGTGGTGTCAGGAGGCATACGCATCTGCGCCGCAAAATACATGGCCTGGGCCACCGTCAAATCAGCGTGGATGATCGTTTGCTGGGGCACATAGCCCATCTGGGTGGCAAACGCTTGAAAGTTCTTGTACAGATCGATCCCATTTACCAAGACTTGGCCTTGGGAGGCAGGTCTTAATCCATTCAAGGCATCGAGTAAGGTAGATTTGCCGCTGCCGCTCGCGCCCAACAGCACCACAAATTCCCGTGGCAAAACAGATAAAGACACGTCGTGCAGCAATTGCACATGTTTACCCACGACTTTACTGAGCTGTATCCCATCTAAGCGCAGGTTGCCTTCTTCAAAGTTTTGGGTCAGGGTTTCGTTGGCATTGAGGATCAGACTACAGGGACCGATGCGGATGATGTCGTTAATCCGCAGTTCCACGGAGCCGTTCACAGCCTGCTCATTGAGATAGGTGCCATTACTCGCATTCAAATCGCTGAGCAAAAAAGCCGCACCGCGTCGCACAATCCGCGCATGAAACCGAGACACCGTAGGATGAGCGATCGCCAAGTCGTTTTTGGGATCGCGGCCAATGGTAAAGGCATCCCGTCCTCGCAGGGAAAGGGTTTCAGGTGGCACACCCAACTTTAAGACCGAGCCGGGTTCAGAAGACAATACCGTTCGTTGAGCCGCTTCCGGTTCGGAAGTCAAGCTATCAGTCAAGCTATCTTGGAGCAGAAAGGCAACGTTCAATCCGCCAATCTGAATGCGATCACCATGATGAAGCAGCACCGCAACATCTGGCATAATTCTACGGTCATTGACCTTAGTGCCATTTGCACTGCCCAAGTCAGTAATCGTGTATCCTTCGGTACCTCGATCAATGCGTGCATGATACCGAGAGACAAACGATTCATTAATCACCAGATGATTGTCATATCCTCGCCCTAGGGTAATGTGCTTCGGGTAGAGCGGAATTTGACGCTGGTCGGTTTCTGACTCGGTCAGAATTTGCAATCGGGCAAGGCTAGCCGTCATGAATTTCTAAGACAAACGTTATAAATTAAGATTTAACCTTATTAAACACTGCTTGTCGTTTATTTCTAGTTTATTTCTAGAACCCTCGGCAAAGATTGTGCGCGATGTGGGAATGCTACGCTCACTTCTAGAGCTTTAACCAACCGATGACTGCATCAGTTCTAGGATTCAATCACAGCACTGCTTAGGGCAAGATCGCCTGGAGAAATTCGCTCGTTGGGGGACAGTCGCTGCCGAACGTAGGTTGCGACTTAAATCACGGGCAAATGGGTCGAGTTAGAGGAAAATAATTGCGGTATAGGTACAGTAACGCCAATGTCCCAAAACAGCGCTAAGCTTGTCATTCAAAAAGAGGGTACTTTCTTTCAAGACTTGTGGCTAAACTCAACGGTTTTAACGATTGGGCGAGCGCCGGACAATGTTTTGTGCCTCAGTGACGATTTGACCGTTTCACGGCATCATGCCCAGATTGCTTTAGGAACAGGAGGCTATTTGCTCACCGATGTGGGCAGTTCCGACGGCACTTATATTAATGACAACCGCATTCAACCGTTTATTCCTCATACGCTCAAAGACGGCGATCGCATTGCCATTGGTTCGCTGTGTCAATTTACCTTCAAATCCCTAACCGCACCGGAGCCCCAACGCCCCGTCGCCACTCCTGCCAGCGAAAAAACCACGGTGATGCCCTTCGACACCCCTGCGGTACAAGACTTAGGGGTATCGCAATGTATTGCCTTGCGCGGTCGCAATATCCTTAATATTGGCCGCGATGCCAGTAACGATTTGGTGATTGATCACCCTGCAGCCTCTCGGTTTCATGCCCAAATCAAGCTAGAACAGGGCCGCTATACGCTGTACGACCTTAACTCCACCAACGGCACCTTCGTTAACGGCAATTTAGTGGTCGGGAGTCATCCCTTTAACGTAGGCGACACCATCCGCATTGGGCCGACGCAGTTGGTATTCAATGCAGATGAAACCATTGTTAAAACCAACGAAGAAGGCAATTTACGCCTGGATGCGATGAACCTGAACAAGGTCGTCAGCAAAGGCTTAAACCTCCTCAATGATATTTCCCTCTCAATTCAGCCCCGCGAATTTATTGCGATCGCCGGGGTGAGTGGTGGCGGTAAATCAACGCTATTGGATGCCCTCAACGGGTTCCGCCCTGCAACCAGCGGCAACGTTTATGTGAACGGCATCGACCTCTACAAAAACTTCAACGCCTACCGCACCGAAATTGGCTATGTTCCCCAAAAGGACATTGTCCACATGGAACTGACGGTAGAAGATGCCTTACAGTTTGCGGCCAAACTGCGGATGCCTGCCGATACCACCCCAGCCGAGCGCCATCAACGGGTGGAAGAGGTGATGCGAGAACTGGGCTTAACCCAGCGACGAGATGTACCGATTAAGTCGTTGAGTGGCGGTCAACTCAAGCGGGTATCCATCGGGGTGGAACTGTTGACCAAACCGAGCTTGTTCTTCCTTGACGAAGCCACCTCCGGCCTAGACCCAGGCATGGAGAGCGAACTAATGCAACTGTTGCGCGAGCTTGCAGACCAAGGCCGTACTGTATTGCTGATCACCCACGCCACGGAAAACGTGATGCTGTGCGATCAGGTGATCTTTATGGCACGGGGTGGCAACTTGGCCTTTTTTGGGCCACCCAAAGATGCACTAACCTACTTTGGCGTCCAACGCTTCAACGAGATTTATCGCAAAGTCGAAAACGAGCGATCGCCAGAGGAATGGCATCGGCAATATTTGCAATCCCCTTACTACCAAAAGTATGTCGTCAGTCGCCAGCAGTCGCTGAAGACTGAAGATAAAAATCGTGCGACCAAAAAACGCTTGCGGCAAGCGCAGTCGGGAGTGCATGTAAAGCGCACCTCCAGTTTGCGACAGTTTATGGTGCTATCCCAGCGCAACCTCGCCATCTTGGCCCGCGATCGCGTGAGCTTGGTGCTCATGCTTGCAGTGGCACCCCTGTTAGGGTTGCTGGACTTTTCGGCATGGCCGCGCACCTTGCTCAGCATTGAAAAAGATGGCAATCCTAGCCTGACCGTATCCATGCTGTTTACCGCCATTTTGATTGCCGTGATGGTGGGCAGCTTGGCAACCATGCGCGAAATCGTCAAAGAAGTGGAGATCTTCAAACGCGAGCGCATGATTGGGTTACAGGTCGTCCCCTATGTATTTTCTAAAGTATGGGTTGCCCTGTTACTGTCCATCTATCAAGCCGCCATTTTTGTATTATTCAAATCCTTAGCGGTGGATTTGCCGAAAACGCCTGCCTTCATTGGGGGCATGTTTGCCACGCTGTTGCTTGCAACATTGGGCGGTATGATGATGGGCCTTTTAGGCTCAGCCATTTCGCCCAATCAAAGCGTTGCGCCCATGATTGTGTTGCTCTTACTGATTCCCCAAATTCTGTTCGGCGGTGGCGTGTTGCCCATTGAAACCTTCGGCCCTCCAGGCAAGGTTCTGAACACACTCTCGCTGACAAAATGGCCGTTTGAAACATTGGTAACGCTCACCAAATTTGGCCAAGACGTTGCTACAGACCCCTGCTGGGCATTACCCAAAGCAGAGCGAGATGCGCTCAAAAATGAGCAAAAAACAGATTGCAAATGCATGGGCGCGAATGTCTTTAAAACCTGTCGTTTTCCAGGAATTCGCGAGTCTTATGTTCCAGCAATTGATCAACCAGAGCCGAAAAGACCTGTCCAACCTCAAGCGCCTGAAACCCCTTCTTATAGCGCACAGCTTGACTATCAAGACAAGATGAAGAAGTGGCAGGACGACATGAAAGAATGGCAAGACGATTATCGCGACTGGAATCTCGATTATAGTAAAGCGATTAGTAAGGCCGAGGGGAACATCAATGGCCTTTACACAAAATTTGGTCAAGCCTTTAATGTCGACATTGTGACCCATCTCACAATATTTAGTGTATTTATTCTGGCGATGCTGGGGTTAACGGTCATTGTCCAAAAGGCAAAGGATTTTATATAGATTTCGGCTAAAGAACAGCCCTCAGCAAGAGGGTGTTTGAGAAGTCGACAATTACTCTTCATTCGATCCCCCCAGCCCCCTTAAAAAGGGGGAATCCACTCAAGTTTCACTTTTTGAGAGGGAAGAGTATTGGATAAAACATTTTCGAGGGGTTGCCAATATTTAGTTGCCAATATTTATTCGTTGTCAGTCAAAGGGTGTGAGGTTACAAGTTTGATCACCCTAAAAGGCTTCAAATCTGAATATTAGGTCATCCAAAGTTGGATTCCCCTCTTTTTAAGGGGGGCGGAGGGGGGATCAAGTGCAAAGTTTTTAGCTTTTCAAACACCCTTTTACGGTTGTGCGCTTAGAGGTAATATTTTCCTTTGTAGTTCAACACTTTTGTGCAATGCCTAAAACCGCAATCAATTCGATACCTCTGGCTTAAACCCACTTTAGAGATTAAAGAAATCCGTGTAATTTTTCATACTATTACAGCCATAAAACCCCCAGTAAAATTGTTCACTTAAACCCATAAATATAATTTGAACCCTTATAGCGCTGAGGTAAGCGGTTAATTTTCTAGAGATGATAATCAAACAGGTAATATTTCAGATAAACAAACTAGTTTAGTTTTAGGTCGCCAGGCTCACTAGATTCTCCACTTTTTGTTGTAAATCGCGCTAGATTCCGCTTAAAAACAGCCTCATCACTCTAAATTCATGGCAGAAATTGGACGTTGTGAATGCAATACAGCCTGCCAAAGCGTTATTAGTATTAGTCCATTTAAAGCAAAAAGGACTCCTCTATTGAGGAGTCCTTTTTTATGAGGCTATCTGATTAGAGATTAACCGTTGATAGCAGGTGCGGTGAGTGCAACAGGTGCAGACTCGCCAGCAGCCAAGTCAAGCGGGAAGTTGTGTGCATTGCGCTCGTGCATCACTTCGAAGCCCAAGTTCGCACGGTTCAATACATCCGCCCAGGTGTTGATCACGTTGCCTTGGCTGTCCACGATGGAGTGGTTGAAGTTGAACCCGTTCAGG
>DATNQK010000809.1:0-3606 GCA_036704065.1 Stenomitos sp. | reverse complement strand
CACCTAGCTGATGTTGTGCCGATTCTTGGCGAGTACGGGGTAAATACCGTTGAACTGCTCTGAGCAAGGCATCCGCTGTCCACAAGTCATTTCCTGAGTACAAGAAACGTCCTTTCGCAACCGCAACATACCAGTAAATTGGTTTCTCTCGACCTGATAAATGCGAAAACTGATGTCGCCAATATCCAGTGCCCGAATAGTGAACTTCTTGATCAAGTTTTTGCAGTAACTCTTGGGCTTGAAACACAAACTGGTGGGGTTGGGATATTACTTGAGTCATACCTTATAGAACCAATGTCGACAAATCCCCAGGCAGGCTGTGCACCATGAATACACACCCCTTGCATCGTCAACTGTGCGATCGCCCATAGCCTTAGGTTGCCCACGCTTCTGTCGGCATGACACACCCAATAGCGCAACAACGCATATTAAATTCTCAAGAAACCTAAATATTGCGGCCTATCAACCTAACAAAGACAATCACAGACTCAAAGCAGAGAAAAACAGCAACTTCAGACTTTGATCATTCAAGCATCCACCTTAAGACAAGCCGATCAGCCTAGCAGTGACAGGCTTCGATGAGCGCCCTAAACACAAATCACTCCAAGCGAGAATATTAAAAATCTGTATTCCGACCGACAAACCGGAGTTTTATGGCATGATCGAGAGTGAAGCGTTGTCTTCTTTTTGTTCTGCACTACAGGAGTTATGCCATGTCTCTGCGCTTAGGGGACACCGTTCCTGACTTTACTCAAGACTCTTCCGAAGGAACGATCAATTTTTACGAATGGGCTGGAGACAGCTGGGTTGTGCTTTTCTCTCACCCTGCCGATTACACTCCGGTATGTACTACGGAGTTGGGCCTTGTCGCTAAGCTAAAATCCGAATTCGATGCACGTAACGTGAAGGTTATTGCCCTCAGTGTTGACGACGCCAACTCCCACAAAGGCTGGATCAACGACATTAATGAAACCCAAAACACAACGGTCAATTACCCAATCCTGGCCGATGGGGACAAAAAAGTCTCAACGTTGTATGACATGATCCACCCGAACTCTAGTACGGGCAGCACATTAACGGTGAGATCGGTCTTCATTATCGATCCCCAGAAAAAGCTCCGGTTGAGCATTACATATCCAGCCAGCACTGGGCGTAATTTTGATGAGTTACTAAGAGTGATCGATTCACTTCAATTAACCGATCACTATAGTGTTGCAACACCTGGCAACTGGTCAGATGGTGGCGACTGTGTGGTCGTTCCCTCTATTCCCACAGAAGAAGCTCGCCAAAAATTCCCCAAAGGGGTAACGGAGATTAAACCATACCTGCGGATGACTCCCCAACCCAATAAATAAACAGCTCAGGCAAAACCGATTCTTCAATAGTAGGCACTGCAAATCCTCACCTCTACAGTGATGTAGCTGGAATAGGAAAAAAAGTGATCGCCTTACTTGAGGAACTGGTTTAAGTCCTAGTTTCCGAAACCCATCGCCTTGCGGAAAGGTGATGGGTTTTGTGTTGTTGAGACTTCACTGCAACCCAGAAAGCACCCTAAACAATCAGACCCGCTCGCGGATGATGACTTTCGACTTTCAGCAGCTTCTCGTATAGTTCGCGTTCTTGGGGGGTGATAGCACGTGGTGTATCAATCCGAATTTGCAACAGCTGATCCCCTCGATTCCCATCAGCTGTCACATACCCCTTACCACCCAGCCTTAGCCGCTGACCAGTTTTTACACCGGGTGGCAAGGTCATTTTCACCCATCCATCCAAGGTAGGAGCCTCAATTGCACCCCCTAAAACGGCTTCACAGGGCGTAATCGGCAACTCACATACGACATCAATCCCTTCTACTTTGAAAAAGTCATGGGGCAGAACCTCAATGCGCAAATACAGATCTCCGCCTCCAGAACCTTGTCCTTTGAGGCGAATGCGCTGCCCTGTCACCATGCCTTTGGGCATGTTCACCTCCAGGGAGCGTCCATCTTCAAGGCGAATGCGTTCGCGTCCACCGGAGTAAGCTTTCTCTAGGGGAATCACAAGCCGTGCTTCAGCATCACGCTTGCCTCGGGCGGCGGGAGCTTTGGTTGCGCTCGATGTACCCACGCGCGAAGGCTCTGATTCAGTGCGAGACGAGACGGTGCGGCGCTCCTCTGGACGAGGCGCACTGGCAGCCGCTTTGTAGCGACGCCCCATCAACTGATCAACAAATTCTTGAAAATCAACGTATTTACTAAAGTCGATTTCATCGGGGGTCGGAATGCCTACACGACTGCCCCAACTGCGGTTACGGGTAGACGCGGCTTCTGGCTTAAAGCCTTGTTGATTCCAATATTGGCCAAAGCGATCATACTGGGCGCGCTTTTCAGTGTCAGACAATACGTCATAGGCTTCGCCGATATCCTTAAAGCGTTCTTCTGCGGTTTTATCGCCAGGGTTTAAGTCGGGGTGAAATTGACGGGCTAGGCGACGATAGGCGCGCTTAATATCGTCATTGGTAGCGTTGCTGGTTAGACCTAAGATCTCGTAGTAGTTCCGAAAGTTACGCATGGAACGGTGACGTTTGCCAAATTACTAACACTAGCAAAAAATGGCCCCAGAGAAAACGGGCCGTGTTATCTCACTCGACCCGCTTGTCTCACAACTTGGATACTATCTTGCGTATCGCCGATTAAATGCCCTTTACCAGGCATCGTCATCCCAATCATCCCAGGAGCCATTATCTCGGGGGCGATCGCCATACCTTGGAGAGGCCGTAGCACGACGGGTAGAACCGCCACTTGAGGTACCCCGCAGGGCATCCACTCCCTTAGACACGGCATCTTTAATCGAAGACATCGACGGTAAGTTAAACAGATCCTCTTCGTCTTCGTCATAACCATCCAGCGACTGATCCACCTCGCGGGTCAGTTCATAGAGGGCATCTTGTAAGTTGGCGTAGCACAGGTCAATTTCGCGATCATCATCTTCCGCTAGGCTGGCCTGTAGTTCACGACTCAACACCTCCACCTCACGACGCAAACTGCTGGCGAATTGAGGTCCAAAGTCTAAGTTCACCTCCCGCAGACGGCGATCGCATTGAGCAATCAGATCTTGGGAACGATTACGCTTATCCACCCGTTCGCGGCGGCGACGATCCGAATCGGCAAACTCATTGGCCTCGCGGATCATGCGATTGATTTCGGCTTCCGATAAATTGGTTGCACCTTGGACAGTAATACTTTGCTCGCGCCCAGTGTACTTATCGAGGGCCGTCACCTGCAAAATCCCGTTGGCATCGATATCAAACGACACCTGCACTTGAGGAATGCCCCGTGGTGCAGGCGGAATACCCCGTAATTGAAAGCGGCCTAGCGACTTGTTATGTTCGGCCAACTGGCGTTCGCCCTGCAAAATATGCACTTCCACCTGGCTTTGGTTATTTTCTGCCGTTGAAAACACATCCGAGCGACGTACTGGAATCGTGGTGTTGCGGGGAATCAACGGTTTCATCACCCCACCGATTGTTTCAAGCCCCAGGGAAAGCGGCGTCACATCCAACAGTAAAATGTCGTTCACTTCGCCTGCTATCATCCCTGCTTGTACCGCTGCGCCAACGGCGACCAC
>DATNQK010000808.1:0-6277 GCA_036704065.1 Stenomitos sp. | reverse complement strand
GATACTGCACCCGCCTTGTTCGGAGTTGAGATGGCCGGACGATGTCTCTCTGCCGCTCATGTTGGTGGAGATTACTACGATTTCTTCCAGCGTGATGATCATACCGTAGATCTGTTGATTGCAGATGTTTCCGGTCATAGTGTCGGGGCCGCCCTGATCATGGCCGAAGTCCGTACCCTTTTACGGCCACAGGTGAACACAGCCCACAGTGCCAGTGCTATCCTGCAACTGCTCAATAGCCAACTCTATGAAGATCTGTCGCGCGCCGAATTGTTTATCACTATGTTCTATGCAAAATATAACTCTGCGACCGGCCGACTTTCCTATGCAAATGCCGGGCATAACCACCCGTTGATTCATCGTTCAGATTTATTGGGTTGCGAGGAGCTTGATGCTGATGGTCTTATAATCGGTGTAAGGAAATCGGTGATGTTCGAGGAACGCCAGATCGAACTACGGAAGGGAGATGTAGTTCTTTTTTATACAGATGGGCTGGCTGAAGCAATGAGCAGCGATGGCGAACTTTTTGGGACTGAAAGAGTTTACCAGCATTTAGAGACCGTCTCTGGTCTGCCGGCAAAAGAAATCATAGATTCTTTTTATGCCGCCATAATAGAATATACTGGTACGACAACCCTTCAGGATGATATCTCTTTGGTAGTTTTAAAGATTACAGATTGAAAGGAACAGAAATGAATCTGAAGATCGAGCAGAGCGGCAAATACACCATCATATTTGTCCGGGAAGAACGACTTGACGCACATAACTCTGACGAATTGAAAGCTGAGATCAACAAGCAGTTCGAAAATGGGCGGAAAGATATCCTTGTCGACCTCAAGGATGTGCGCTTCATAGACAGCTCGGGCTTGGGCGTCTTGGTATCTGGTTTTAAGAATGCTTCAGCGAAACAAGGAACACTCAAGCTCTCCGGCCTACAAACACAGGTAAAGTCAATGTTCGAGTTAACACGGCTCCACCGTGTATTTGATATTTACCCTACTATTGATGAAGCTCTGGAAAATATGTGACGTTGCTGAGCCTGTGAGGCTACTATGCATAACAATTTCGAGATCCAAATTAAAGTGCCTAACCAAACTAGCTATTTAAGCCTAATCGGCAGGATTGGAGAAATAGTAGTCTGGGAGCTTGATTGCTTCAGCGAAAGCCGCGAAATACTTGCTCATCATCTGAATGTGGTTCTGACGGAAGCTCTTGTTAATGCAATAAAACATGCAAATGCTGGAGATCCTGAAAAATATGTCAACATAAGCATAAAAATATCAAAAAATGAGTTATTAATTTGCGTCTATGACAAAGGACAAGGATTCGACCTGGAATCAGTTCACTCCCCCTGCTTTGATAAAAACAATCTCGAGGAGGCTGGACGTGGTCTGTACATCATCAAGACTTTGATGGATTCGGTCGTATACCGAAATGTTGATGATGGGAATGTACTAGAAATTAAGAAGACAATCTAACAACAGCCCCTCTGCAACAAGGGGCTGTTGTTGATCATATTACTGGCAAGAATTAGTAACCATTGTTTGCTTTGCAACCGTGTACTGGATCGGTATTCCAGCATCCCCCATAATCTGAGTCGTTGCTAACCAGTTAACCACAAATACATGTGAACTACCTTTAATAGTCGGCAATATCCCATCAATGGTCACGGGGAGAAATGCGGTACCGTTACTATCCGTAGTAAGAGTAACAGAATTCGGCCATGGTGGTATTATGACTGTTGTAGCTCCGCTTGGGTAAAAAGTTATTAAATCGCCTGTTGTATAATTAGTTATACTGGTCACAGACATAGTAACCTGTTGTCCTGAGATGACCTGTCCAGTTGAATCTTTAAATAATGCCGATGCTCCTGAGGAAACATCGCGCACTATACCGCCTGTGCAAACATTTCCTGTAGAAGTCTGGGAAAAGGTGGCATCCGCCGGAGCCGCTAAAGAGAGCGTTGCTGGGTTTACCGTGACGTGAACCTCATTACTCTTTATTCCGTCTACTACCGCATATATGGTCACATCTACTGGAGTATCTCGGACGTTTCTCGTAGTCAAGGGAACTTGGGACAATCCTACAGAGCTAGTTCCTTTAGTATCCGTTACATTTGGAATGACCTCTTGCACGCTTGAAACATACGTGGGGGTCAAATTATTAACTGGTCTCCCGCTGGCGGAAGAGAGTGTAGCACTAGCTGTCAAAGATTTACCCGCACCCACTGATGTCGCTGAAACTGTAAGCAATAGTGCGCCATCATTATTGCCACTTCCACCGCCGCCTCCACAGGATTGTAGTATAAAAGCAATTAATAATATTATAATTAAATTAATGCACTTCATGATTCCTCCATTCTTTAAGGCCCTTAAATTGTACCAAGTATTCTAGGAGTTATAAAAATAAGTAACTCAGTTTTTGTTTTGCTTTTGCTATTGGTCTTAAAGAGTTTCCCAAGAAAAGGTATGTCCATAAGGAATGGTACACCGTCATCAGCTTCGGTATCACTATCGACATAAATACCACCGATAACGGTAGTTTCACCATCTCGTAGCAACATTTCTGTGGTAGCCTGTTTCTTATTTATTGGTGGTGCACCACCAGTACTGGCGGTGCCTGGAGAATCGTTTTTAGCATCTATTTTCATTCCAATTGTGCCATTTGCATTAATATGAGGCGTAACTTCAAGAGCTAAAGCAGCTTCAATAAACTTGGTTTCAACCTTATCAGATGTGGATGATGTATAAGGTATCTGCTGCCCCTGGGTGATTTTCGCGGTTTTGTTATTCAGGGTTGCAACTTTAGGGGTTGATACAATTTTGATCAAACCAGCGCTAGCTGCAGCGTTAAGACGCATATCGAGCTGAATGTTACTAGTCAAGGTTCCAAAAGAGATACCCATGGTACCGCCTGCAGAGGTTCCTGTTCCAGCTGTAGGCGGTGCCGAGGTCAAACCACCAAAACCAGTATCGAGTGAATTAATACCCAGAAAAGATGCAGAGCCGTCTCGGAAGTGTACACCCCAGTTTACACCAAGATTACGAGAAAAGGTCGATGTCGCCTCAACGATTCGAGCTTCTATCATAACTTGCTTTTCAGGCACATCAAGTTGCTGAATTAACCTACGCATGTCATCCAGAGCTTGGGGTATATCTTTCACAATAACTTTATTTGTTCTCACATCTTGAGTAATTGTCCCACGGTCTGTCTTAAGCGAGGCAAACTGAGCTGCTATACCAGCAGTATCAGCATAATTAACACTAAAGGTTTCAGTTTTTAACTCTATAGCTTTGGTAAGAGCCTTTTTTATTTCCTGCTCTTCCTCAGCTTGAGATTTAAACTTACCCTTACCTTTAATGATGATAATATTACCGTCTTCCCGTTTGTCGAGGTTCTTTGTATCAAGTATGATGTCCAAAGCTTGATCCCAAGGTACGTTTACTAACTTTATACTAATTGTACCGGTTACATCGTCGCCTAAAACAAAATTTTTGTTACTGACCTCTGATAATAGTTGGAATATCTTTCTTACTTCTGCATCGGCAAATTCAAGTGTTACTTTGCGTCCCTTGAATCCTTTTGAACCTTCATTTGCTTTACTTACTTCAGGGGCTAACTCTGTCAGGTCATTTTCTCTATTCGAGGAATATTTAGCTCCCTGAGAAGTATTAACTTTATTTTCTTGAAGGGCTCCAGAAATTCTTTCAGCCGTCAATCCTTCGGGGTTCTGGAAATCTATGTAAAATATGTCTGCCTCTTGGCGGAAATCAAATAAAGAGGGGACCCGCATTGCTACACGGATTTTAGTATCAGTTCCTTTGCGGGTTTTGACCAAAATTGGAGTTATTCTCAGGACCGGAGAAATAAAGCCTTTTGTCTCGATAGATCGCTGCAGAGATTTTGGTAAGGTGGTATTTTTGAATGTTAACGTGACAAAACCAGCAGATTTGCCTGGTGGCTCAGCAATAACTTCTCCAACCACTTTAATAGCAATTCTAGAGACACTATTTATTACCTGAAAATCAATTGATTCAATATTAGCTGGACCAGAATTTTTATGGGGCAGCGTTATATTTGAAAAATTATTTTCTTTAAGTGATGCTGTAGTTGACTTGTCATCTGCTGTCGGCACAGTCGCTTGAGCGGAAGGTGAATTTTGGGAATTGGAGGATGCGACTTTATCGGTCGATGAAGTAATGAGACGGGTGTTTACGTTTTCATCATCAGGTTCTTTATTTTTGAGTCTGACAACAACTCCTTCGGAGTTTTTGAGAATCTCAGTTTCAGGAAAAGTATTATTTACAGCATCAAAAACAATTCGTACTTTGTCAGGATAAAGCCCAAGACGGGCTGATGCAACACCCGCAGCATTAATCGGAATAATTTTATTTGCCACAGAACTGGTCGTGTCAAAAAGATCAACTACGAGTCGCTCTGGCTTGCTAAGGCGAAAAGATTTATACTCTGCAACTCCTCCGTCTACCATCAGTGTAATGATGTTATCTTTTGCCGATATACTTGAAAGTATGTGTTTGTCGACAATAGGCTGTTTTGCAGCATCAATAGGAGATTTAACCTGCGATGCGTTACTTGATTGGTCGGATTTTGATGCCACTGCTACAGGCGCGTCGATAGAGGATGAGCCACCTCCTGTACCAGCGGAGGTTTCACGCAAAGATGGGAAAGAAACACGCAACTCACCAGGGCTTTTGGGAGAAGTAAGCAGTATGGCCTCAACATCCTTGACGAGTTCTATATCTATTCGTGTCAATATTCCAGCATCAGTATCATAGCGACTTGCTGTAACAGTTTTAAAATTACCTTTATTAACTTGTAATGGGAAATTATTAACTCCAGGAAACGCTTGAGATATATCAATAACAAGCCGTAATGGCGCAGTAGTTTTGTAGCTTGTAAATGTTGCCGGTGCAGACAATTTTATTAGCAGTTCCGCGGTGCTATCGTCACCGACGACTTCAATTGAATCAACGGACGAGAGTCCACCACTACCTGGTACGGATTGCTTAACCTCTTGAGCGCCTTCAACTTTACCGGGGTAGCCGCTCATCAGACCTGCCATTACAATAGAGGCAAGCGCCAGAACAACTATTTTCTTTATCATCCACTTCATGCGGAACTCCTTACTGTTTCCTTGGCATGGCGATAATTATATTTTCTTTGCGGACCCTGCCGTTATCATCTCGAAATTGTTCAAGCACGTGAATTCCACTGGCTGTTATTGCTGTTACTTTTCCCTCATTTTTACCTATTGTCATTCCGACCTTGAGAACATATCCTTTGCCATTAGGATCCACTACCATAGCCTGGTTTTCCCTGGCGCCGGTGATAACACCTATCATTCTAAATTGATTTACATCAAAATTATGAATTGGAAGAGCAGATTTTTGTTTTTTTTCAATCGAGGGCAATGGGTTTGTTTTTATGAGTACGAAAGGCTTGAAAGGATCTTTTTTGGAGCTGAAGTCAAATAGGCTCACGGGCGCTGGTTTTGATTTAACTGAGCTGGGTTGCGGCTGAACAGGTTTAGTTTGCGGCTTTGGCGGTTCTGCATTTTTTACAGATTGTGCAGGTGCTGAAGGTATCTCTTTTTTATTACAGGCTGGAAGCGCAAACAAAAGTAATACAGCGAGAGCTCCAGCGTAAATATTATTTTTTAGGAGATTTTTTATCATCCTTGATCTCTTTCTTGTCGAGAAAACGGAAAGTCGTGGCGAGACAGTTCACTTTGGTCATCACTCGATTATTCGTATTCTTGATGTCAGCGAATGTAACATTTGCTATATTTACAATACGCGGCAAACCAGAAACAGCGGCAAAAAAATTTGCAACGCTGTAATAAGAACCAGATACAGAAATATCAACAGGGACCTCTGCATAGAAGTCTTTAACAGCCTCACCCTTAGGGCGAAATACTAGGAAATCAAGTCCAGCATTTTTTCCTAGAGTAGTGATGCTCGTCAGCAGAGAGGGGATTTCCTTAGAGTTCGGTAGTTCAGTAAGTGCTTGTGCTAATTCTCTATTTAACTGCTCATATTCTTTTTGAACGCGTGGCAAGTTAGCTGATATCTTGGTTTTTTCTTCAATATCTGCCTGCAACCTACCCAATTCATTTTTCAAACTTTCATGTTCTTTATACTTCGGAATGTAAAAGGCCCAAGTAAGTGCAGCAGCTTCTAGCACAACAACAAAAACCAGTAGGGCTATCTTTTGCTTGTTGGGCAGCTTCAGTATTTTTTCTACCTGAGGATCCATA
>DATNQK010000807.1:0-6298 GCA_036704065.1 Stenomitos sp. | reverse complement strand
GGGTGGGGGTGCGGCTAAATGCACATCTGCACCGGATTTAGTTAAGCTCCACAGGTTCGAGCGAGCCACACGGGAGTGCAAAATATCCCCAACGATGGCAATTTTTTTGCCTGCTAAAAGCTGGGTACGGGGTTGCACAGGATCGAGCAGTGAACACAGGGTATATAAATCAAGCAGACCTTGAGAGGGATGTTCGTGGCAACCATCGCCTGCATTGAGAATGCCAACATGTCCCCCCAGCCGATCCATTTCTGCTGCAATCATCTGGGGAACGCCGGAGGCTTTATGACGAATAATCATCAGGTCGGCACTCATAGCTAAGAAGGTTTTAGCCGTATCTAAGATGGTTTCGCCTTTGCTGAGGGAGGAGGTACCAGGGGCAAAGTTCAAGACATCCGCAGACAAGCGCTTCGCTGCAAGTTCAAAGCTATTGCGAGTGCGGGTAGAAGACTCGAAAAACAGTGTGGCGACGAGTTTGGTTTGCAGGGCGGGAACTTTTTTGGTGCGTCGCTGGAGCACTTCTGTGAAGCTATTGGCGGTTTGCAATACCGTATCTAGTTCTTCAACAGTGAAGTCAGCGAGGGTGAGGACGTGCCGACGGGTCCAAGAGGCGATCGCCATAGGGTCGTAAATTCAAAAGAAAGATACTGCGGTGCAAAATGCATGTGCAGCGTTGCTTAATGCAGTATAGGCCAATCTTGCAGTGCTGTTAGCTGCGATGAATCGGTTCTGTTGCTTGAGCAGTAACTGTAATTATCTATGTTTGTCAAAACTTAATCCGACAGAAGGGAGATAGGAGACACTGACAATGGGTGTCAGACAAACCTGGTCTGTTTCACGGTTTTGGGTCAGTTGGTTCTCATGACTGTGCTCGTTTTTTACCATATTTTTAAAGTTTTGATGCCTCATCTTGTCGTGCACTAACGGCCCAAGCTGTAGCCTACGGCGTTTCTCTTTGATCCACAACAATAGTAATTCGCTCCCTTCTGCTGCAAACCTTGGCTAGACATGAGCACCTTCATCTCAATAAAGCACTTGATTCTGAACTCGTGAGCAAGGTGTGACGAAAATATTTTTCGTTTATTGCGTTTGTTTCATTTATTTCGTTTGTGGCCTACACTAGATCGTAGTAACTCTGGACAAGAGTTAAATAAATAAACAGTATGAGCGGGAAGACAATGGCTACTGGAATCACTGATTTTCAAGAGACAATTGTCCCGACTGCGGCAGATATAGAGCTTGCGCGTGAGTCAAGTCGTCAGCTTTCAAGATTTTTAGGCAAACAACCTGTTGGAACCCACTTGCCTGACTTCAGGCTACGTGTGCAGACGGATAATGAGCCAGAAGAGGTGGTTGTTATTCCAATGTCTGCATTTCGCCTCTTGACTGATATTCTGACGCAAATGGCTCGTGGCAATGCGGTTACTTTGATGCCTGTTCATGCTGAGTTAACGACTCAGCAAGCAGCAGATATCTTAAATGTGTCACGTCCGTTCTTGATCAGTCTGATTGATGATGCCAAGATTCCATATCGAAAAGTGGGAACTCATCGCCGGATTCGATTTGACGACCTCATGGCGTATAAGCAAGACATAGACCAGAAAAGACTGCAAACTCTTGAAGAACTTACACGCGAAGCGCAAGAGTTGGACATGGGCTATTGATTGTGACCAACTTCACGGCATTATTTGATGCGTGTGTTTTATATCCGGCTCCTCTACGTGATTTTTTGATGCATTTGGCAATAACAGATTTGTTCCGTGCCAAATGGACTGATGAAATTCATGATGAGTGGATTCGAAATGTTTTGAAGAATAGACCCGATCTCTCGGAGGAGCGTCTTCACCGCACAAGAGATCTAATGAACAGTAATGTACGTGACTGTCTCGTTCTGGGTTATCAAGATCTGATTCCATCGCTAAACTTGCCAGATGCAAATGACCGTCATGTACTAGCGGCTGCAATTTGTGCAGGCGCTGATGTGATTGTTACTTACAATCTGTCGGATTTTCCGGCTACAACTCTGGAGCAATATGGTATCGAGGCTCAGCATCCCGATGAGTTTATTCTGCATCTGATTGATTTAGCTCCTTCAGTGATCTGTGAAGCTGCTAAGCGACAGCGAATGAGTTTAAAAAATCCACCGCAAAGTGTTGAGGAGTTACTTGCAGCTTATGAAAGGCAAGGTCTAGCCCAGACTGTAGCAGAATTCAGGGTATACGATGGACTACTTTGAAATTCTCAAAACCTTGTATTTGAATTAAACTACGGACTTGGTTTGCTGGAATCCTCAACGTGGCATTCTCAAAGAACGCTTCAGTCAGAGGTGGAATCTCCGAATAGTCAATTTCTTCGTCGGTCATCTTTTCCAGTGTTGCCCAATCAGTACGTGAGGTATTGTTCGAGTCGTTGACGTTCATATTGTTTTGCCTTTCGTGCAGAAATAATACGAATCACGTTATCTTGCCGTTCTGGTCAGACAACAACCGCTACACCGTTCTGCAAGAAGCCGATACCGACTCAGCGCTCTTCGCCGTAATCAATGCGATCATCAAGCTCAATCAGCGTTGGACTTTCAAACATCTCAGGGACATCTGCAAAATCAATCTGATGCTTGCGAATATTTTCAAGGTTTTTCGTTGCGTTTCACTCGAACTGTATGAAAGTCTAGTGAATGCTAATTAAGCTATCTTCTATTATTGCGCATTCCAATCGGGAATAATGTGACGTAATTGTTCCTCTAAAGTCCAACTGTCTGAACATTGCTTTGGATTAAACCAAGGTGCACCCTGTTTGAGCCAATTCTCGCGGTAAGCTGGATTGTCATCGTTGCCGTACTCACAACCACAGCACTCACAAATCGAGTAGGAATAACGTATCTCTTCTTCGTCAATTAGTTCTGACCAAGGTAATCCGCAAATTGGGCAGTTAGAAATCTTCATGAATAGAATTTTTGACCAAACTTAATCCTAAGCGTTAATAGATATCCTTCAGATTTCTGCTATCGATAGCAGTTAGCTTGCCGTCACCAGACTACTGATTTTCGCGCAATAGTCACCGTAACCTTAACTTCGAACCCCCCTAATATTTAACCTGCTTCTTTGTGACTTTCTCTTCCTCCATATTTTCGCTGCATTAAATAATTCTCTAGGATCAAAAGCAGGAAATTTTCCAGTAAAAAGACTTTGCAGCAGGTAATTAAATAGAAACCACCCAAACGTTACAAAGAAAGCAAGTGGCTCTATTCGATTCCAGCCTTCGGGTTGACTTGCAGACCAACACATCCAGGCAAAAACTGGTATCCAAATCAGAAAGTAAATAAGTGAGCAGAATCTAGCAAAATCATTCGCCAGAGTCTCTTCAAGATAATTGTAATCGCCCTCCAATGCTTTGAGATCAGATTGTGCGCGGTTAAAATCACTTTCGGAGACGATTGAATCTACACTTACTACAATTCTATCTTTTGTGTATAGGTTTTCTGCTAAACAGGCAAAATCATAGGTCTTTTTATAGGTTTGATTGTGAATTAGTTCTCTATGATCATATGAACGCTCATTATATAACTCAAACGAGTAAATCGTGCTGATGTTTCTAAACCTCAGAATTGTGTATATATCGACCAAGTAGCTTTTAAGCACTGTTGTTACATCGAATATATGTATGGCTGATTCTTCAGTACTTAGAAATTTCTGTATTTCTTCTTCCAAGTCTTGATAAACCAAAGCTTGAACATTGAAAGGTAAATCCTTTAGCCGACTGTAGGTTTGACAGTCAGTTTGTTCTATCTCGATATCTATTTCTTCCCATTCCCATTCCTTCTCCTTTTCCTTCTTTTTTAGATACTTCCCTCTAACTAAGCTATCCAATTGGTTGTCAATACTTTGCTTCAGCTTTCCTAGCTTATCTCTCTCCAGGCTCACTTTGCGCCGATCACCTGTTATTCCGATTAAAGTAACTTGATTCAGATTTGGATAATTCGCTGCACAATGTGCAATGACATTAATATAAGGATCAGGAATATCGGATGTTATGAACATATAAAGCTTAGTCTGCTTCATTAGATAATTATGAGCTTCAGATTCATTGTTAGTGAATTTTATTGTTCCTTTACTCTGCTGTTTAGCATTTGCTAGGTTATCAATTGCCTGAGAAACATTGTTGCCAACTCCACAACTTATTGACAAACCAGTTTGCCTAGTAAAAAGGCTTGATATATCTTCCAAAAATGTGGAGCCGCATTTCTGAGGATCGTACCTAATCAGTACGTCATCTCCTCCTGCAATTATTATTTCTGCATTCTCAAATGAATTAATAAATAATTCAATCTGGAAAATCGCGAGCTTAATGCTTTCCGACAAATGAGTAGCTTCTGCAATTCTACCGTTGCTCAGTAAATTATGAATTGTATTTCCAATATTATCTCCATCAAAAAAAGCATATTTCACTACTTGCACTTGGTACAAGTTGCTGTGGTCAATTAACTGCATGGTAATTCAGGTGATAGATCGCTTACCGCAAAATCATGAATCTGAGTTCTTTAATGAGAAGAATACTACATTGAAGATTTATTTCTACGAGCAAAGTCATAAATCAGTACATTTTGATGCTAAAGATTAAATTCAGATCTTTTCAGCGCCAACAACTTAGGCAAGCTAACTCTTATTTCGAGGGGAGCCATCTACCTGTTCACGTGTACATCTACTAAAAGCGGAAACTAATCCACCTATTCAGCAAACCTTGACAATTAGACGGATAGATTTCTGTCTAATCGTCCGTACAGGAGGGAAAGCTGACTTTTATCCAACTAATCATCTTTAGGCAGATTGTTTTTGCTTTCTTTGCTCTGCCAGCGATTTAGGCTGATATTAATCCATAGTTTATCTTATTTAGATGTTTATACAGATATATTCAGTATTTCTTCTGATTCTCTTTTTTTACGTTTTATCTATTGTTTGACTGAACGCGATTTAAGGCTTCTGATATAAGTAATGCCCCTAAAAAGCTCCTTGACAAACTCTGCGTTGCACTAAGTATTAAGCATTATGCCTGCCGTACGAACAAACTTATTTAGACTGGGCACATCGATTTATTGTTTTCCACAATAAACGACATCCCAAGGATATGGGCACTCCTGAAATCGAAGCTTTTTTGATCCACCTTTCTGTAAATCTTCGCGTTGCAGCTTCAACGCAAAATCAAGCCCTCAGTGCTTTATTGTTTCTGTACCGTCACGTCCTTCATCTGGACATCGGTTTGGACATTGATGCCGTGCGAGCCAAGCGATCGCATTACCTCCCAACCGTTTTGTCCCATAAGAAGGCGATCGCCATTCTTGGTCGCCCATTACTCAACTTCTAGCTCAAATCCAGGAAGTACCTCTTCTCCCGAAAGAACCGCTGGTAGTTGAACCGTTTTAGCTTCTTTCTCCGCTCGGTAAATTTCGACCGTCCGATCTTGAGGGTTAATCAACCAGCCCAAGCGCAAACCACTGGCGAGATATTCTTGCATCTTGTCTTGGAGTGGTTTTAGGCGATCGCTCTCTGAGCGCAGTTCAATCACAAAATCGGGGCACAAGGGCGGAAATTTCTTTTGCTGTTCAGGGGTAAGCGCATTCCAACGCTCCGAACTAACCCATGCTGCATCAGGAGAGCGATCGCCACCGCCAGGGAGACTAAAGATTGTGGAGGAACTGAAGACTTCGCCCAAGCGCGCTTGCTCGTTCCAGATTCCTAATTTGAGAATGAAGTAAGCCTCTCTTTTGCCACTCTCACCACCGACAGGCGACACAACAATCAACTCTCCTTCAGGGCTACGCTCCATTACTAAACCTTTATTTGCCATGCACAGTTCGTAAAACTGCTCATGACTTAGATGTTGAGTCAATGGCTCAAGGTTCAAAACGATGGCAGTCATATTCACCATCCGCAAAGGTTTCTCCTATTGTATGCCCTTGTCATTGAAACCTTTGACTGGCCAGTCAAACTAGAGTCAAAGCTTGATTCTTTGTTTTTGCTTTCTTCATACAAAAAATCCCCTAGCCAAAGCTAAGGGATAGAGAGTAGAAAGTAAAGCTCTAAAGCGCTACCGAAGGGTTTTATTCAATCCCTTCAATGCGGTCTTCAATCTCTTGATAAAGATCTCGCAGCATTTGTAGATTTTCTTCGCTGGTTTCCCAGTAGCCGCGACCATTGACCTCTAGGAGTGTCCCAACCATCTTGCGGAACGAGTGTGGATTGAGGTTCTTCAAACGCTCTCGCATCGCTGGGTCATTGATGAATGTCGTGTTGACATCTTCGTA
>DATNQK010000806.1:0-1938 GCA_036704065.1 Stenomitos sp. | reverse complement strand
GTTCCATCCGTGCTCTGGAAATTGTGCAGAACGGTCTGTTGGCTAATACTGCCGCTGGGTCGCGCAGAAAGCTTAAACAGCGTTCCTTTGCCATGCTTACCGCCTTGGTAAGTGGTGCCAAACAGTTGCTTATTGCTATCTACGGCAACCTTGCCTGTGGGATTTGCCCCTTGCTCATCATTAAAGCTGCGCAAGATGGTTAAGGGCCGACTTGGAGACAGTTGAAATACAGTGCCTAGGTTTGTTTTCTTATAAAACCGTCCACCTTCAAAGGTTGTCCCAAATAAATTGCCAGTTGCATCAAGGGCTAACCCAGCAAAAGGCTGTTCGCCATCCTTTTTGTCATTGTCCGTGCCAATGAAGGTATGTAAGGTCGTCAGCTTAACGCCAGCCGCCGCTTGTCCTACTCCAGCACGCGATCGCGACGGTCGTTTTTGCTGGAATGGCACATCTAGGGAAGAGGGCGCTACAGCAGACTGGCCAGAAGGTCCCTTCAGCGCACCAACGGTAGAGGCTAGTGGCAGCTGAAGTGCTGTAAGAGCCAACGTTAAGGGAAGCAAGAGGCCTGCTGTCCAATATTGCAAACTCATGATTTTAACCTAGAGAAAAGAGCAAAAATGCAAATTGCCACAACTACAGACCAAAAGAGCAAGAGCATGAACCAAAGAAGTCAGATGCTCAAAAACTCTCTATTGAACCGCTAGAAGCGCTCACCAAATCCAAACTGGAAGCGATTGCCGCCATCGATAGTCCAGGCATAGTCCAGACGCACAGGGCCAATTGGAGTTTTAACTCGAACCCCGACCCCGTAGCCAAGGCCATCGCCAGGTTTCCCGCGAATAATCCCTGGTGAACCCGGCACCTCAGCTTGGGTGCCTAATAACGTGCCATAGTCCACAAACAAGACACCGCCGATGCCGCCTAAGAATTTAAGGAGTGGAAAACGGTATTCTGCCGTTGCTTGAAGAAAGCTTCGACCGCTACCCACCTCGCCTTCGTCATAACCACGAACCGAGGAACCGCCACCTAAGGTAAAGGCTTCGTAGGGTGGTAAGTCTCCAATGATGGTTCCAGCCTGAATATTAAACGCTAAGGCTTGAGGGCCTTTATTTAACCTCAACAGTTTGACCGGAATAAAGTGGCTGTAGCTCGCACGAATCCGCGTCATCGTGATATTGCCGAGCCCCACAGGGATAGACTGATCCACGCCGACTCGGATCACCGAACCTTTGGTTGGCGTTAACGGATCATTGCGTAAGTCACGCGACAGACCAAATTGGAAGGCTAACAAGTCATCTTGACCCGTACCGCTAAAGCTGAGATTGTTCCCGAAGATGTCGTACTTCGCAATATTAAAGGAATCGTCTCGAATCGAAATCCGCTGGTACTGAACCCCTGCAGAAGCCGTCCAAGCTGAGGCCGTTTTATCGGGATTTTTGGTTAACGGACGCGAGAATACAACACCACCCCCCAAGCGGTTGACCCGAGGTGTAATGCCAGTATCACCATAAATTTGACCTGGCAATGGATCTACAGGCGGTGGTTCTTTGGGATTGCCTAAGTTGACCTCTGTATTCCCACCATCGAACACCAAGGGTAAGGTGAGGCGGTTAAATAAATTAACCGTGTACGACGTACGATACGGATCTCCTGCGATCCAAGGATCGGTAAAGCTAGCGTCAAACAAGTATTCGCGGGTACCAATCTGAACTTCGGCGTTGAGTTTTTGGTTATTGCCACCCAGGTTGTTTTGGGTATAGGAGGCTGTCCCAAATAAGCCGCTATTCGAGCTAAACCCAGCCCCTGCCGAGAAGTTACCAGTTTTGCGCTCTTGTACGTTCAGGTTGACGACCACTTTACGCGGATCTTCGCCAGGCTCTAGGGCAACTTGGACATCTTCAAATAGACCTAGCCCATAGATATTGCGGAGATCGGCTT
>DATNQK010000805.1:0-1752 GCA_036704065.1 Stenomitos sp. | reverse complement strand
TCACGTTCAGTTTGTGGGCTATCAGTCTCAAGAGGCGGTTTGTGAGTTCTTACAAAACAGTGATGTGTTTGTGTTACCCAGTTTTGCAGAAGGGTTGCCGGTTGCACTGATGGAAGCGTTGGCGGCAGGTGTTCCGGTTGTGACCACCGCCATTGCTGGAATTGGCGAACTGGTAGAACACGGCATCAATGGATATCTGGTTCCTCCGGGTGCTGTAGAACCTTTAGCCACAGCCCTTGATACGCTCTTACAGGATGCATCGGTGCGACAGCAATTGGGCCATGCTGGACGGCTTAAAGTTGAGCAAGAATTCAACCTCTTGCAAGAGGTTGCTTGGCTGCAACGTCTGTTTATCTCCAACCGCCAGGGGCTGGCTCAACCCATTCGACCTGCCTTACCCCATGCTGAACCCGCTGAGTCAGCAGAACCGAGTAGGATTCAACCCACCCGATGAACGGCTAGCCATCTGCCGTCGCATCCAACGCTGCAAACTGTTGCCAGCATAGGTACATGGCTCGTGGTACATGGAAGCATCCTTTCCACTTGCCGCCTTTGAGGTTCAGCAAGACTTCCCCACGACGATTTAAATACCCGAACCACTCGCCATATTCAGGATCGGCGAAGTGGGTCCAAGCATAGTCATGAACCTTGCAGTACCATTCCCAGCATTCTGAACGTCCCGTCAGGCGATCGCCCATTGCCAAGGCCACCAATGTTTCCAGGTGAACCCACCACAGCTTTTGGTCCCATTCCAGTTGTTGCGGTGGGTGCCCCTGAGCGTCGAGAAAATAAAATATGCCACCGTATTCTGAGTCCCACGCAAAATTGAGCGTATTGAGCACCACTTCTACCGCCCGTGCGATGGTCTGGGTATCGTTGCGACGATGGGCAATATCCATGATGAACCACATCGCCTCAATGCCGTGGCCTGGATTAATCAGCCGCCCATCAAAACAATCGAGATGCGATCCGTCTGGCATCACAGCTTCAAACATCAATCCGCGCACGGGGTCAAGAAAATCGCTCATCACCTCGCGCACGGTTTCGTCCAACACCTGATCTAAGGTTTCCTGCGGCAATAACCAGGCCATTTCTAGGGTCAGGTTTGCCAGAATCATCGGCACCGCGAGAGACTTGAGCGGGCGTGTGCCGGGATAAGCTTTCGTGTATTGCCCTTTGGGATTGTCTTTGCGTCTTAAAACATTTTGATAGGCCTGCAACGCAATATCTTTGGCTTTTTCCTTGCCACTGGCCAATGCATACTGGCTAAATGCCATCGCCGCAAAGCAATCGGAAAAAATATTGTAGGGTTGCACCAACGGGCGACCGTCTTGTGTGAGCGAAAAATACCAGTTTCCTTCGGCATCGCGGCCATGCTGCGCTAGAAAATTGGCACCCTGGGCGGCAATGTCTAGCCAATCTTGCCGCGCTTCAACTTGGTTGTAAAGCGTAGAAAACATCCAGAGCTGGCGATTTTGCAGCCAGACAAACTTGTCGGTATCGTAGACGCTGCCTGAGCGATCTAAACAGGTGAAGTATCCTCCGTGCTGCCGATCAATCGAATGCTTTTCCCAAAATGAAATTACATCATCCAACAGTGCAGTTTTATACTGGGTAGCCAGCAACTTAAAGTTGCGATCCATCGAACGCTCCCTGGAAGGTCTTCAACAGTCCAGGGCTCATTATGCCTTTGCACCGCAGGTAACGCAACTGCAAGCGCATTGAATCCAGTCCGAGCACCTAAAAGTCGAG
>DATNQK010000804.1:0-12087 GCA_036704065.1 Stenomitos sp. | reverse complement strand
GAACCTGTATCGCCTCCCGCCTCATCGGACTGAGCAGGCCGCATGCTTTGAAACCGAGCAATCCCAAAATCAGCAATTTTGGCGCTCCACCCTTGAGCGGTGACATCTAGCAAAATATTCTCTGGTTTCAGGTCGCAGTGGATGATGCCCTGACGGTGAACATAGTCTAGTCCTAAGAGAATATCGCGGACGATCTGGAGCTTGTGCAGAATGGAAGGGGTGGTTTTAGATTCGATGAGCTGCCTTAGGGTTCCACCTTGGCAGTAGTCCATGACGATGTAGCGGCCTGCACTTATATATTCAATGGCATGAAATCCGACAATGTGGGGATGGTTCAAAACCACTAAAATCGTCAGTTCTCGCAGAAAACGATGGGTCGGGAACCGCCGATGATCGAGCTGTTTTAAGGCAACTAGCTGGCCTGTATTACGATGGCTAGCACAAAGTACTCGTCCAAATTGACCTTGTCCAATTTCTCCTAAAATTCGGTAGCGCGAGTTTGTCATGGTGATGGAGAAGTTGTCAAGGAATACAAGCCATGAGGACAAAGGCAAGACTTAACAAAGTTGAAGGGAATGTTGCTTCAGAGTGAGGCAAAAGACTCTGCGACAGACCTTACTTTGAAGGTGCCCAATTTACGCCTTAAGGAGAGCACTTTATCTGAACAGATTGATTGGTCTGTAGGGTTGATCGCGTTTCTATTCTTAAGAAGTGGCGATCGCATGTGCTGAGCCAAGTCAATCACGACGGGGGACAATACCGAATGGCTCTAGTTCTCGACCCATGAAGGAAGATGTTTGAGATGGCCTGCAATTGATTCGGTTGGGTATTTTTCAATTAATGTTTGTTCTGCAATAATTCCCTGCCGTCGTCCTTCTATAATCTGAGTGAGAAGGTCTGCTGATTCTATGTGATATTGCTTCGCAATATCATGGTCATAAACCAAAACATTGGTATCAAGAAAGATCCGACTCTTGCTCATAAATCTTTTCTCGATGAAGATATTGATCTTTGATGCCTAAATTAAAGGTAGGAAAGGAATGACGTTTTTTTTGAACTTCAACAATAGTAACCTCAACCTCATCACCGTTCTGGAGATTATTTGGTAGTGTCTCGGTCAAAATAATACTTTGATCGTGAATATAACCTTTCATGCTTTACACTCCTACTGGATAGTTCTCATATCGTTGGTTCCAGCAGCGATATCTTCTAGGGTTCAGTGTGGAGAGAATATAACTTGAATTTAGTATAGCAGGATCTATTTTTTCGCATGTTTGACATTCGCCCCCGTGAGGATAGAAAACTGGCATGAGCAAGGCTTATATTGTTGTGGAAGAACCCACAAACGCCACTATTTTTAGAAAAATTTTGCCACCAGAGTTGCTTCCGCAGGTCAAATTTATTGATGGTGAAGGCAAATACAGTACGGTTTCAATGGCACGGAAGCTTTTGATGACTGAGCAAGTTCCGACGGTTTTGGTGATTGATGCAAACACCGATCAACAGTCGATGATTCATGAGCAGCAGGATTTAGACTATTTGCTACGGCAGGCAGCAGGTAAAACCCCATTCCTAATTTTGATGGCGGTTCCTACGCTTGAAACTTTGTTTTTCCAGGATCGCGCTTTTTTAGAGCAACTGTTTGAGAAAACGTTTACGGATTTAGAGTGGCAACTGGCACGGCATCAGCCTAAGCAATTGCTAAATACGTTTCAGGGAGGAGAGAAAAAATTTGTGGAACGTGTGATCGCTAATTTACATAAGGATGCGATCATAACGCTCGGGAAACATGCCCTTGTTCAAAACTTAATCAAGTTCTTGCAAGGCTTAGAAGTTTTATCCACGGAAACCTATTCAATGTAATTATCGCTTACGTTATCTTAGCTAGAAACGGTTTTCCAGACTGTCATCGCTTAAGCTTTATTAAGAACTAAAAATTCAAACACATACTTTGGATGAATTCAAACATTGGACGAAAAATCTCAAAGCAGGTGGCATCCAAGCTGGGAATAACTTTTTTTGCAAAGTTTGTCTTTTCCCCGTCTGATTTAAAGACAATTTTTCTCCCACCAACGCAAGGTTCCTCTTTATAGTAATTGGTAGTAGCATCCTGTCCATAAAATAGGTGTTCAATTTCACAGCAGGAGTCACCGCCAAAAGTTTCATTTGTAGAAAAGTTTTTAAAAACTTGTCCTCGGATGGCTTCATTAGTAGGAATTGGAAGCATAATGGCATAGGAGTTACCATGTGCCCATTTCTTTATCATACCTAGCAATGGATCGTCCTGAATTGACTCTCCATTTAGTCCGTTCCATTGATCATAAGCCTTATCAAAATCAAACAGAGCAAAAATTGGAAGGTTACCCATTTCTGCATGAATTCGATTATCAGTTAAAAGCTGACTAATATAGGTGCAGCTAAAAGCATAGAAGGGAATAAATGGCATCTCTATATCAAATAACTTGTACCAAGCTTCTTTTAGAATAATTGGATCAGTACTGCCTTCCGTAAATAACACTGGTTTTTTCTCAATTTGAATAGCATTGATAATGCTGAGCAATTGTTCATGCTCTGAGTATTTGATTAGATTCGAACTAAGTTTTTTAATAGCAATTCGCTTTTCTATCTCATAACAGTTTGCGTAATTATTCTTGACATCGAAAAACATAATTTTCCTTTTGTCGTGAGGAATCAGTGTTACAGCACTATGACTGCTCATGAGGACATGGTTATTTTGAATAGTAGTATCAGTGATATCAAAAATCTGTTTAAGAAAATCAAACTGCCATTCGGGATGGAGGAAAGAGTCTGGCTCATCTAGCAAAGTAATGCAGTTACGATCTTTGAAGAGTTCAATAATCGAATAAATATACACTGATTGAAACTGACCATCACTGAAATCACTGACTGTGGCTTTGATTTCATGCTCTAGGGTAAGTGGAATTGAGATTTCTGCCAGCATATCGAGCGTTTTCAGATTATCTAATTGGCGAAATAGTTCCTGTGAGGTGTATTCCCTGAACTCTTGCTGAACCTTGGCAATATCAAAATACAAAATATAGCGATCAGCATCTTCAAAGTAGCCTTCGGTTCGGATAAATCCGCTGGAGCCTTGGCTGATGCAAGTAGTTAGACGATCAAGAAAAGTTTTGGTAATTCCTTCGGCTTTCCAGTATCGATCACTCTCATCATTTAATTCAATATCAAAGTGTGAACCCTTGGCGTAGGTAGGTCGCTTCAGCACTATTTTTACGTCTGATGAAACTGTTTGTATACCTAACTTTTGGCAGATAAACTGCCTTGCCTTGTTGGTTTCCGGTTGTAGTAGGAGGACGGAGAGCAAAAGCTCTTTATATTCGGAGCCGACTCCAATAAACCGTCGGGTGTCGTCAACATCGGCTTTCTTGATGCGTTTGCGGAAGGCTTCTTCATATTTTTTCAGTAAGCCCGTTACCGTTTCATTGTGGCCAGAATAATAGATTAGAATATTATCTGGGAGAGGATTTTTGCCGATCATTTTTCGGCTTTTTCCATTGATTTTTAATTCACCAGAGTTCCAGGAAATCTCGGTTTTCTTCTCGTTAATTTCATATTGGATAGAATAGTTAAAATCAAGTTCCTCTTTATCTTGATCTTTGTCATATTCGTAGAGATGACGAAAAATCTCAATTAGTACCTCAAATAAATTAGACTTTCCAGTACCATTTTTACCGACAAAAACATCGATAAAACTATTGCTCTCAAAGTTGAGACGAAAGTCTTTCAAGTTTTTGTATTGGCTGATATAGATGAATTTCAGGCGCATTCCTTACCCTTTATACCTGCGCCATTAGTGTATTGAGCAACTCAGTTCGTTTTTCTGTAGCAGCATCAATTTGTTGTTCTAGGCGATCGCATAGTGCCATGAGTTGATCGACCTTGGTAACGATACGGTGTTGTTCTGCAAGGGGGGGGAGAAGAATTGGTAGCATCCTTAAAATTCCATGATTAAGGTTTGTCATAGTTGTACCAACTGAGTTTCCACCCAGGTAATCTCGTACTCTCTGAGACTGAAAAATAATCAGTAAATATGCTCGACTCAGATCTGGTATAAACCTTAAAACAAAACTTCCAGTTCCACATAGCCAACGGTGTGAACGTTTTTCGACAATTGCACAACGCCCTAATTCACCACGCCTTGCCATAACAATATCATCTTCAAATAATCTATAGGAATTTAATTGCTCCGCTTTTTCCGGAGTTACAGTTACCTTTGAATCATGAATAATTTTCCCATTAATCATATGTATGGGATTTACGAGAGGTATACCATTCTCAATGTAGTCACTTTTATGAATCATTAGACCAAAAGGTCCGGTTGAAATTTCAGTACATAAGTCATCAAAGTGGATCAGTTCCCATCCCTTTGGTAACTTGTACAGAACATCCTCTAGTTGAATACTCGGCAAAGGCTTAGAGTTTTTAATTTTCCCTTCCTCAACCAGCTTCTGTTTCTCCATCTTGATCGCCTTCAATAATTCGCTAGCAGGTTCATCATTGGGGTCTTGAGGGACGAGTTTACCCATTACTGCCAATTGCAGAATCGCCTTACGTAACTCGGCCACATTTTCTTTAACCGTGTAGAGTTTGCTGAAATGTTTCTGGATAAAGTCCCAAGCGGTGCTGAAGTCGCTGTCCTCTTGAGCCGTGAGCAGTTGGTTAATGGCGGCAGTGTGGACGGTGATTCGTTTTTTATTGCGATCGCCCTTCAGCTTTTCCAACTCATCACACTGAGCCATCAAGCGATCAATCTTGGCAACAATGCGACGTTGTTCTGCAAGAGGTGGAAGGGCAATCACTATGGAGTGCATCTTAGCCTGATTCATTTTCGGCTGTGCAGAGCCTGTGACATAGGGCTTTAAATCAATTGCATTAATGTATTTTTCCAGGTAAAGTAGCGTCTCAAAATGAATAGCATCAATGACATGAGCATGATTATTTACCCAATACTTGCCACGAGCTATAAATGCTATCGGTGTACTTCTATTTATTAAATTTGCCCCATCTTCTCCTATTAGTAAGAGGGCTTTATCAAACAAATAGTCATTAACTTTATCTATTATTCCGGATGCACCATAATAATCATATTCCCCTATTATTTTTTCTCGGTCTTCTTTGGAAATAGGAATACGCTCACTATCTCTATTTATCGTAATTTCACCAAATCTTGCCCATTCCCAACCTTTAGGTAGAACATATGGCACTTCAGTAGTTTTGATATACGGCAAGGGTTTTGACTGCTTAGTTTTCCCTTCTTTAACTAGCTTTTTCTTCTCTGCCTCAATTTCCTTCAATAATTTGCTCGCAGGTTCATCATTGGGGTCTTGTGGTACCAGCTTTCCTTGTATTGCAAGCGTCAAAATTAGCTCACGCAACTTCTGCACACCATTTGGCGCAGAAAAAGCCAAATCAAAATGTTTCTCTAGTAGCTGCATTAGTTACTCCCCAACGCCTGCACCAATTCTTGCTTTAGTGCATCCAGCGCAGCATAAAGCTGTTGATCAATCTCTAAATATTCCTCCATCAATTGCTCTGGATCGCCATGATCCACCTCAACCTCATGGGGGTTTTTACAATCCAGATTGTAGCTCCGCTCTGCAATCTCCTGCGCCGAAACCTTCCAGGCATATTCCGTTGTTTTGCGTCCCTTTCTCTGCGCTCCACCCCACCACAGCTTCTCGCGCTCAAACTCCTGAATCGTCAACGGCTTAGATCTGGAATAAGACTTATACCCCTCAGGATAAGGATGCTCAAAAAACCAAACATCCTGCGTCGGTTCGCCCTTTTCAAAAAACAAAATGTTTGTATTGATACTCGTATAAGGGCTAAACACCCCCTTTGGTAATCGCACAATCGTATGTAAATTAAACCCTTCCAGTAACTCACGCTTCAGCGTCGTCTTCACCCCTTCCCCAAACAAAAAACCATCTGGCAACACCACCGCCGCCCGCCCCGTATCAGGCTTCAGCAAATGCATAATCAACGCCATAAACAGATCAGCCGTTTCCCGCGTTTGATACTTCTTCGGGAAATTACTTTCAATTCCATCCTCCTCCACCCCGCCAAACGGTGGATTTGTAATCACAACATCCACCCGCTCCCTTGGCCCGTAATCCCTCAACGGACGGCTCAATGTATTGTCATGGCGAATATTACTAGGCACATCAATGCCATGTAGCATCATATTCGTCATCGCCAGCATGTGTGGCAGCGGCTTCTTCTCTACACCATGCACCGTCACCTCCAGCAAATTGCGATCATCCGCCGTCTTCACCTGCGTATTCAACCGCTCAATCGTATTCACCAAAAACCCACCCGTCCCACAAGCCGGATCCAGCACCGTCTCGCCCAGCCTCGGCTCCAGCATATCCACCATAAACTGCGTCACCGCACGGGGCGTATAATATTCCCCCGCATTCCCCGCAGACTGCAAATCCCCCAAAATCTTCTCGTAAATATCATTAAATAAGTGGCGATCACTCGAAGAATTAAAATCAACATCCCCTTCAATGCAATTGATCACCTGACGCAACAGCGTCCCCGACTTCATATAGTTATAAGCATCCTCAAACACCGCCCCAATCACCTTCCCACGAGGCGACACCCCAGCCGCCGACGCCAACCGCTTCAACCCAGGGAATAGATCATTATTAACAAAATCCAGTAACTCCTCCCCCGTCATCCCCTCAGAATCTTTCGCCCAACTCGACCAGCGAAACCGACTCTCCAACGGCGACTTATAGTTGGGAATCGTAAACTCCCACTCCTGCTCCTTATCATCAAAAATCTTCAGGAACAGCAACCAAACCAACTGACTAATGCGCTGAGCGTCCCCATCCACGCCCACATCCTTGCGCATAATGTCCTGAATCGTCTTGATGAGAGTCCCAATCGCCATACCCAACTACCTTAAACATCCCACTGCTAAGCACTATAAAGCGACGCCTTCAAATCCATTAACGCCTGCTGATACCCCTCGCGCCCACCAAAAGCACGGATAATCTCAACCGGCGTCCCAAACTGAGGAAAAGGCGCAACCGTCAAAATCTGCGTCTCCTCAATCTGCCCTACCCCCTCATCCGCATACTTATCCAGCAAAGCCTCCAACACCCGCCGCGCCTGGTCGCCATACTGTGTAAAGTAATTGCGCTTCTTCACCTGCTCCGCCCGTTCCCGTCGTGTCAGGGGCGGCATATCCCACACCACATGGCATAGCAAATCAAACGGGTCGCAATCCTTCCCAACCTCATCAGCCAGCGCATCAAAGAATACACCCTGATTGGCCAACTCATCAACAATCACCTGTTTTTTCTCCGCACTGCTCCAGCGGCGCAGAAAATCATTCAACGAACTAAACTCCTTCGCCAGCGTCTTGCGCGTGTAATCCTTCAGCGATTCCGTCACCAACTTGCCATTGGCATCAAAATACTGCACCCGCTCCGCCACCACACTCACAGGCACATTCGCCACCACATAGCGCCGTGCATTCATGTTATACGTCCCATCAGTGGGGTCTGCCGCACCCCGCCAGGGTTCGGGCACCTCAGGATAGGGGGTTTCTACCGCAGGTTGCTCATCCTCCTCAAACACCTCCGGCGGCACAGGTGAATCTTCTAAACCCTTCGGTTCATAAATCTGTACTGGATCGCCATCAAAATCAGGGTCAGCAAATAACTCAGTCGCCTTCTTAAAATCAATAATCGTGAAATAGAACTTGCCATAATCTTCATTAACACGAGTCCCTCGGCCAATAATCTGCTTAAACTCCGTCATCGACTGAATCCGCTGATCCAGCACAATCAACTTACAAGTCTGGGCATCTACCCCCGTAGACATCAGCTTCGACGTCACCGCAATCACCGGATATTTCTCGTCAGGCGCAATAAAATTATCCAGTTCCGCCTTACCCTCCTCGTTATCGCCCGTAATGCGCATCACATAGCGATAATTTTCCGCCACCAAATCCGCATTCTCATTGGCCAACGCCTGCCGCATCCGTTCCGCATGGTCAATGTTTTCGCAAAACACAATGGTTTTATCAAAGCGGTTGGTTTGCTTCAAAAACTCCGTAATCTTGCGCGCAACCAACTGAGTCCGCTTTTCTAGCACCAGCGTTCGGTCAAAATCGCGTTGATTATAAACTCGGTCTTCAATTTCAGTCCCGTACTTATCCACCATCCCCTTACTCGGTCGCCAGCCGGATAGATCCTTATCTAAATCAATCCGCACCACCTTGTAAGGGGCTAAAAACCCATCCTCAATCCCTTGGCGCAGTGAATAGGTATAAATGGGCTCACCAAAGTAATCGATATTAGAGACATCCTTCGTCTCCTTCGGTGTTGCCGTCAAACCAATCTGAGTTGCTGCCGAAAAATAGTCCAAAATTTGCCGCCATGCCGAATCATCAGCCGCACTGCCCCGATGACACTCATCCACAATCACCAAATCAAAAAAGTCACGGCTAAACTGCTTATAAATATTCTTTTCCTCTTCACTCCCCGTCACTGCCTGATACAACGACAAATAAATTTCATAGGATTTATTAGCCTGTCGTTTCTGAATCTTCGTCATCGACGACCCAAATGGCTTAAAGTCATTCGTCTTCGTCTGATCAACCAAGATATTGCGATCCGCCAAAAATAAAATCCGTTTTTTAGCCTTAGACTTCCAAAGCCGCCAAATAATCTGAAACGCAGTAAACGTCTTACCCGTCCCCGTCGCCATCACCAACAAAATGCGATTTTGCCCCTTGGCGATCGCCTCAATCGTTTTATTAATCGCCAGCAGTTGGTAATAACGGGGCGTCTTATTACTGCCATCGCTATAGTAATCCTGAATCACCAAGCTCTCTTGCTGTTGCGTTAGCCCTTGATGTTCAGCCCACCAACGCCAAAGTTGTTGAGGCGAAGGGAACTCATGTAAACCCAACTCTCGCTCAATAATGCCATCGTTCGTAATTTTGTTGTGGAATAAAAATCCATCCCCATTAGAACTAAAAACAAAGGGAACTTGTAGCATCTCAGCATAGCCAAGTCCCTGCTGCATCCCATCTCCCAAAGAATGGTTATTATCCTTCGCCTCAATAATCGCGATTGGGATATTCGGCTTATAAAACAATACATAATCCGCACGCTTATTCTGAGCACGAGTATGCAGCTTGCCCCGAACCACAATTCGTCCCTGAGTGAGCACAAATTCCTCACGAATCTGAGATAGAACATCCCATCCTGCACTCTTAAGTGCTGGGGTAATGTACTTGGTACAAATATCCCGCTCGGACAGTTGCTTCTTATCCATAACACACTCACTTTAAATAGACAGAATCTACCTATATCCCTTAGGTAACGAATCAAAATTTAGGAAACAAAATTCTTTTGCCAACACAAAATAAACATGGCCAACCCAAAGCATTTGCCACCTCGATTATAGCCTTCAGACCTAGCACCTCCCTCTTTTTCAGCACCACAGCAAGGTTTAAACCCCATCTCCCTACAAAATTTTGCCTACAAAAAACCTGATCGAATGGAGTTCAACCCATCAATCAGGTGCAAGGTAGAATAAAAAATTGTAGAAATGATGTGCTTAAGATGCCGAGCTGTTTACAGCACTCTGTCCATTAAACAAACAGTTCGTTAACAGCCAACTTTTCACCAATCTCAGTTGCAACAGGCGCACTGGTCAGTTGAGACTCATCATCGAGGCTGCCACTATGCACTTCTTCAGTGAGGGCACGTGCTTTGTGGTAGTTATCCAAATCACCACTTTCAAAAAACAGCTTGGTGGCAGTCCGTAAATTAGTGATCGCCTGTTGTTTTTGACCAATATGCGCATAGGCCGAACCCAACTGCATATAGCACTCTGCATAGGTAGGGTTAACCCGCAGTGCTTCATTATAAGAAACGATCGCGTTTTTATAATCTTTGCGTTTTTCTAACTCCATTCCTCGGCGACAGTAACTTTCTTCCAAGGTACTTTCAATCAAGATCATTTGCTTTTGCTCAAGCGCCTGAATCTGGAGTTGGATCTGATCCATCTGGGCCTTAAATTCACCCTGTAATTCGCCTAAATTATTCGTCGTGTCATGGGTTTTATTAAGCTGATTCATCAGATTTTCATCAGTTCCCACCAAGGCTTCCGCCTTCTTCTCTAGCTGATGAATTTGTTGAGCCTGACGCTCAATCGTCGGCAGAAGATCCTGCTGAACCAGTTTCTGCATATTGCGCCGATCAACCAAGCTCAAAGCAGCAGCCAGCGAAAGTGGCAAAGCAGAAAATAAAACTGCCGATTGTCCACCTGCGATCGCGCCACCTACAGCACCAGCGATCGATGCACCTTGTAACCAAGCAAGCCACTGTGCTTGACCTTTATTGCTTTCCATTTCAGGATGAGACATAGTCATAGATAGATACCTAAATACGAATTAGCAACGCCAATTAATTCAACCAAAACTTGCCAAAGTACGTTTTTTATTGCGAACAGAAGCAATTCAGATCCTCTGTAAAAACCTCAGACTGAGCAACAGATTTACCCTAGAATCGCTCGAATCAATCCTATAAAAGGAGACATGAGCTTATAATCATCTGCCCCAACATACTTACCCATCACCCCTGGCCAGAACTGACAACCAAGTTGAGCAGGTTTCGTCACATTAAACGCTTTTACGATAGTGCGATGCCATAACAGCAAACCCTCGCGAAAAAAGTCGAGATCGTTACACAACATTGAGGCGGAACCTACTCGCAACATGTGCTTTTGGTCACGCTTAAAAAAGGAACTCAAGTCTTGAGACCCTCTCAATAAAGAGCTACTATCTGCTGACTTCACCTCAGTATGTAGATCTTCAATCAAAAACGCTTCATTATCGCGAATCGTCTTATAAACTTGAATGCGCTGAGGCACCGTTTTCACATAGTCTTTGAGAAATTGTAGTTCTTCCTTAGAAGCGTAGCGTCCATCAGCGTCTAGGGCTAAACGAGAAAGTTGAGTCAGCATAGCAAGTCCACAAATTTCAAAAAGAATGAAGAATCGATACAAAAAATTTAATTGGCGATCAAATCGCGCTCGCTTCAGACAACGCCTTCGATACTTCTCCCTGCGTGTCTTTCAGCTGCGTGATCATCGAACGGGTAATCAGCTTGCCTGTTTCTACCAAAACTGTTCCGTAGAGCGGGTGCAGAATATCTTGAGAAGCACGTTGACCAATAAGTGCTTCAATATCCTCAACCTCAGTGACATACATCCCAGCGGGAAGTTCTACAACCACACCATCTCCCAGGATTCTAGCCTGACAGGCCAAGCGAGAATTGAGATTACAAGTTGTGATCACTTCTAGGGTGCGTTGTTCACGCCTGCTCATGGGGGACAACTTTTCCATGCCGTCCTTGATATAAACGTGGCATGTTGCACACATTCCACGTCCGCCGCACTCCCGAGAAACTTTTAGCTCTTTCTGCATGAGCACAGAAAGTAAGTTGTCATTGGTTTGAACAACTGTTTCCTCATTAATGGAGTCAATTTTGACGCTTTTTGCCACGATTTTTAACCCTTAACTCCCGCTGATAATTCCATGTCAATTCATTTCAATTCAGGACAAGCTGATTAGTCAGACTGCCCTTGACACAAACGTTCCATGATAGTGTCGTGATCATGGTTTTCTTGCAGCCATGCTTCCGCTCGCTTTACTCGCTCCGGCAAGCCCAAAACAAAATGGTTACACTCTGCACCTAACGACTCACAAGTGGTCTGAATGCAGTACAGTTTTTGGCCTGTCAAACCACTGAAAAAGGAACCCAGTAACCCTGCTTCGACAAAGCATTTGGGTTTCTCTAAGCGAGGGGTGGTATTGGCAAATGCAGAATTCCAAATCTGCACCACAATGAACCCCTGACGGTTGAAACTAAAGTCAAGTTCAATGGTGCCCCATCCATGGGCTTGCCATACCTGCTTTAGACACTGCACAAACTCAATCATGTCAACTTCGGCAATGCTGCAATTGCGATGCTGACTCACTTCTTCCGCAAATCGGCGGTAGAATGTTTTACCCCACCA
>DATNQK010000803.1:0-1900 GCA_036704065.1 Stenomitos sp. | reverse complement strand
CCCGAGTGCCAAGAAGGCGCAGGGAAATAGCAGCAGGCCGGACCACCCAACGAAGACGAAGCGATCGCGTTTCAACCAGTCGTCAACGACGTCGAAGACGCCCCGCTCTGGCTGTACGCGCCCCATTGCTATGGTCATGGATAGACTCTCCAACTAGAACGCTTGCAATACAAAAAATAAGATGGCTTAAGGGTAAGGTCTAGCAAGAGCAACTTGCTCTAGCCCATTAAGAAGAACCATAAACATACATATGTTTACGATTCTTTATGATTTCCTTCATTTAGATTATAGAAACAATTTATTAGAATTTTGCCTGAGTATTAATGCTCATTTTGCCGAGACCTCAGGTCACTTATGCCATAGCGGTAGAGCTAAAGTCCGATAGGAGAAGGTTTTTCTGTACGGCAGGGACAATAGAGAACATCGATTTCTGAAAAAGCTTTACATTTAATTCATATTTCAATACCTAGAGGTGCCAGCCCATTTCCGCGAGTGTTTGGCGTAAGCGCGATGCTTCTAGAGAGTTTTGGCTTTCGTAAAGGGCAATGGCTTGGCGAAAGGCGGCCAGGCTGGCATCGATGTGTCCCATTTTGAGGTAAACAACGCCCAGATTTTGATGGGCTGTTGGCATCTGTGGATCAAGTTCAATGGCTTTCTGATAGGCCTGAATGGCTTCTGCTAAACGCCCTTGGGATTTATAAACGAAGCCTAAGTTATAGTGGGCGATCGCTAAATTAGGTTGCTGTTGCAGAATCTGTTCTAGGTAATGTTGGGCCTGTGTCCATTGACCTTGGTCGGCATAAAGGGACGAGAGATTGATGGCTGCTGCGAGTTTAAGTGGGTCGGGGTAGTCTACTGCGAGGGCTTGTTCGTAGTGATATTGAGCCAAGTCGAGCGCGGCTGTGGCTCGATACGCTAACCCCAAGTGATAATGCAGTTCGTAGATCACGGCAGGCGAGGTGCCAAAGGGAAGGCTTTGCTGCAACAGAGTCAGCCCTTTACTGTGAGCGCCGTTCGTAACGTAAAGTGCGCCCAGTTTGCTGCCAATGTAAGCATCTTGCGGATGGGTATTGAAATAAGCCGCCATGATGCGCTCTGCGCGTTCGGCTTTTTGGCGTGTGGCGATCGCGTCGGGTTGATATCCCTCATGGGAAATGGCAGGTTGGGGGAGCGAGGCAACAGTCCATTGGGGTTCGTGACGGATCAGCTCTGTAACGCTATCGTCGATGCTCTCGTGGTAAGGACGCTCGAACCGCAAGGCAGGATGATTGCGGAATAAGCGGGAGAGTAATGAATAGGGGTTTTGTTGCGCTCCAACCTCATGGCGCATTAAGGCAATGACTAAGCGATGAGGATGTTGTATGGCCTCTAACAGAGCAGGGATGGCATCTGCGATCAGGGTTTCGTCGGCGTCTAATACCAACACCCAGTCGCCAGAGATGTGTTGCAATCCATAGTTGCGGGCTGCGGCAAAGTCGTCTTGCCAAACCCAGTCGTAAACCTTGGCCCCAAACTGACGGGCAATCTCAACCGTGCGATCGCTTGAGCCCGTATCGACAACCACCATTTCCGTAGCGATCGCTTTTGCGCTGTTGAGGCAGCGGGGCAAGAGTGCCGCTTCGTTTTTAACAATCATGCATAGACTGATAGAAGGCGGTTGTTTTAGAGAAGGCTGCTGGACAGCGCGACGTTGAACAGTCATAGGCAAATGGCGAGGTAGAGTGCCCGATTGGCTTTGTGTTCCACTCTACCGTGTGGCTTGAACTGGATTGAACTGAAGGCAATTCGAGAAAAAGCTGAATTTTGGACTTGACAGAGCAGGGGCAAGCGTTGCTAGAATAGCTGAGCGTTATGCAGTGGGGCGTCGCCAAGTGGTAAGGCAGCTGGTTTTGGTCCAGCC
>DATNQK010000802.1:0-3650 GCA_036704065.1 Stenomitos sp. | reverse complement strand
GTTAGCACCAAACTGCCGCAGTCTTTTATCTACTTCGGCGGAAGTGAGCCCTTCATCCGAGTCACTCTCTAAAATCTGTGTCGCCTTCTGTGCAGAGAGATTGTACCATTGGCGTTCCTGCAAGTTTGTTAGAGTCGTCATGTTCCTTTAACTGAGGGGAAAGTAGGTCTCATTCTTTTGACACAGGTTATGCTTGGCAATCCTGTAGCGCTGATTTCTCAGCGAATCGATATTGAGCAAGTGCTTTCCTAGGTTGAGGTAGAGTCCAGTTGCTGATAAACACACCAATCGCGCACCTGCCAGTAACGCAAAATTGCTTCCGCCAATTGGATTTGATCTACTCTGCCTTCAATCTTCATTAAAAACTCCGTTGGGTGTGGGGATGAGTCATAAAATCTGGCTTGCTTTTCAGGAGCAAACCAACCATGAAATGCACCCATCAAGCTGCCGACCGTTGCACTGGCTCCACTTGCCAGCAGCGTGGCTAGTACAGATTCAACTGCAAGTACAGGTCCCACACCAGGAATGACCATAGCTCCTAGTCCGGCTGCTAATGCAAGTAGACCTCCAGTCGCTCCTCCTGTGATTGCACCTGCTTTTGACCCTTCAATCAACGTGATAGGTCGTTGATCTACATCAGCATTCTGTTCTGATTTTTCAGGTTTAGTATTCACAAAAAATACAGAAACGCTCTGCATCGGAAAGTCAATTGCATCGAGCTCATCGAGCACCTGTATCATTGCCTCACGGGTGGAAATGATGCCAGTTGCATATCTCAGTCGATCAAAATCCATTGAATCAAAAGAATTTCGCTCAAGCTTCATCATCTGCTTCCTCCTGCTGCTTTCATGCCAGCAACATCCCGCCTCCATTTCTAGAATGGCTAAGAAATGTGATCCAAAAGTGATGAGGTAGATTCTTAACCCGCTTTCACTGCTGTAACCCTTAACAGGCTTGTCTCTACAGCAAATTGTGTTGCGAGACGTCAAAGGTGACGACGGCCAAGCAATTTACACCCTTGGGTTGAATGATGAGGAGCAAGCGGCACGCTTTCCAGTCAATTGTTGAGTTTAGGTTTTGAGGACAAACGCATTGAATGAAAGCCAATCAACACGCTCTTCGGTTTTGTGTCTCAATCAGCAACTCACTGCATACCTCGAAAAAACTATGTCCAATAAAGGATTTGTGCGTTGGGAAAACGTTGGCTAATTTCTTTTTCAAAAAAGCCATGTAATGTCTTCATCGTATTGCTGTCATACACATACTTAATGCCACCAAACTTATTGCGCTTAATGACTCGCCCTGACTCATCCAAATCCAACTTGCTGTGAGGGTACCAAGTCTGCAACACCTCCTTGGAACCAGCAGTAAACCGATGCGAGATCAGTTCAAAAGTCAGGTCACATTCAAAATCGAGTGTTGCATTAATTTGCTCAAATAGCTGAGTATAGTGATCTTTCCAATCTTCAATTGGCATAATCGGTGCAATAACTAGCCCAACGGGATAACCGCCTCCCCCTTTCTGTTTGGGTAAGGCCAATTTTCGCAGTGCCGCCAACCGAGCAGCAACTGGAGCGGTACCCCCTTCCATCCGAGTTGAAACTGGAGCTGCATTCACACTCAACCGACAACGGGTATGTCGATTGTGAGGTAAATTCAGCAATGGTTCTACGGCATCAAACTTAGAAACCCAACGTAAATGGCCATCTTTACGCGTTCCGAAGTAACGAATGCATTCTGCCAAACTACCTGTCAGATGCTCAATTCCCAATGGATCGGTATAACAACTAACCTCAAAGGATGTGACACAACCTTGCTTCTCATAAGATGCAAGGTTGGCAAGAATCTGGGGCAGGTTCGCAAAGACACGAATCACGGATGGTCCTTGCAGACTACCCGCTAAGTAACAGTACTGGCAGTGAGCTGGACACCCTTCTGCTAAGTGAAACTGCCAATCGGCGGAAGGGGGAATCGGACTGAGTTTGAACTGGCTAGGGGGTGCAGCGACAACCGCCAAAGTTCGTTTAGACCTATCATAAGTTTCGCGGTCTGTCTCTCCGCGTAAACCTGTTAATCGGTTGCGAGGTAACTCCTCAATCGGCAAATTGAGTGCTTGTAGCCGCGAGAGGATTTGCTGACCCCAAGGTTCAGCTATCGCTGCAGGTGTAAACAGAACCCGATCCGGCATCCAAAGTCGGGGTTTGAGCAATGGCATGGATGCAATCGATGCATCAAAGGACGCGTCCATCCTAGAAGTTGATGAGGTCAAAATTGGTTCTCTATACCAGGATCACCTTTTATTATGGTTTCATTCACACCTAGAAAGACCTGAGTAGAGGGAGAGATTTTACACCTTCTAAAGTAGGGTTTATCCAACCCCAAAATTCAAAACAATGGCCACTAGCTCTATAAACACAAAACAGAAACAATTCAACATTGTTCTATAGAGCAAACTCAACATTTTTACAATCAATCTTGAAGGTGCTCTTACCCCTTTAATCCAAAGGCCATCAACATTTGAGAAATCCTATAAACGTAGAACATAAACTCCTTAAGTATTGTTCAGTCCGACACTTTTGTATATTTAAATCACCTTTTGACAAAACAAATTCAAAAAGAGTAATAGTTGATTTGCAGTCCAGGAGACTAATAGCGCAGCTCCTTACAACCCAATTGACGGAACACAATGCAAATGTATTTAATCTTTAAAGTACAGGAACAGCAGTTGTTATTTGCTCAAAATGGGTTGCAGATTGATTCGTTCTTGGTCAAGGCTTTCGCCTCACCATAACCGACTCAATGTTACTTTGCAGAAACTGGTTTGAGAAAGTGACCTATCACGAGTGCAAGCACCAGAAACACAACCCCGAGAAAACCTGTCACAGTTGGCAGTATCCAGAGGACTATGGTGCTGGAGAGGGAGTTGATTCTAGCGTGGTTGGGCTGATCAGGGTCATATAAAATGGTCACTTGGTCTCCTTTATCATAGGCAGGTGGCCAACTTCCTTCTGACAGTTGAACACTCCGACGGCTCTGATTTGTGATGGTAAACTCTACCACTGGATAAGCGTAAGTTTCACTGCGGCGCTGCTCGTTATTCCAGGATTCTCGTTGGACGAGATCTATCACTCGACCCGGTGCACTTTCTTCTTTGGCGATCGCCTTCAAGGTTAGCCAACCAGAAATGCCAGCCGTCGCTAATAGAGGGATAGCAACAACTAGAAAGATCCCACAAATGATTTTGGGCAGTTGTTCCGATTGACGATCAAGCTCATGAAAATGCGCCTCAAACTCAGGCCCAAAATCTGGATCAAACTCTGGGTCAAACTCATGTTCGAAAGACGGATCATAGTTGTCGTCAGAGGCATTGGCCAACAGACGTAGAATCTGAGCGCGATCATCAGGGTCAGGAATTTGATCGGGGTGCTCATACTGGGTGCCGTTAACCTCAACCGATATGATTTCGCCATTGTCGGTATTGATCGAATATTTTTTCTCCATCTAATTTCTCCGAGGTACACCCGCCACAGCAAAGCTTGGCGGTGATGGGGGATAGGAGCGGCAATCGACGGGGCTTAATACCCCTGAGATTGCCTTATTCAGCAGTCTTTTGGTTCTCAACATAGGCTTTCAATTGCTCCAATGTAGTT
>DATNQK010000801.1:0-1615 GCA_036704065.1 Stenomitos sp. | reverse complement strand
TTAATAAAAAAGAAGCACATGAACCGTGAGAAGATAAAACGGCAATTTTATCAGATTCTAGGCTCTCCAAAGGCGGAGTTTGGCGAAGAATCCTCACAAAAGTGTAAATTGTCGTAGTCTCTTCAAATACTTTGGGCAACTGTTACAACATCAGAAAACAAGAAGGATTCCGATGTTGAAAAATAAACAGTTGCCGAATGCTCAACCTCAACAGCTTCCTTTCTTCGCATCTGGATTCTCTTCCTTTGTATAACGTAAAGTCACTATATCATCTCCAATTGAAGGATAGACACCTATGGTGGAATCAATCAGTTCTTTGGTCGCACCGCATCTTATTGCTACAGCCATCCCTTAGGTAATCTCGCCGGCGTTTGGTGCCAGCAGATGAAAACCAACTACTTTTTTATTGTCTAGTTTATTGACGAGAATTTTCACATAACAAAAGTCCGTGTCCGGCCTTTCTTTATTGTATGCCCACTCAATTGCTTTAAACCTAATATGATATGTTGCTATATTAGGTGGGCCATATTTTGTTTTGGCATCGACTTCTGTCATTCCAACGCAGCCATACTCTAGTGGAGTAAAGACTGTAGTCGGGACATTTATATAATCCATCAATTCTGTTTGATTCCCAAAGAGCCGATAAGCCAGTAGTTTACCTGCTTTTATTGCCACTGGAGTCAGCTCTAACTTTCCATATATCACATCTCCTAGAGCAAATATATTTGGTACCGATGTTTGCTCCTGTTCATTGACCTTAATCTTCCCATTAGACTCTGTCTTTATTCCAATTTTATCAAGGTTCAATTCTTTCGTGCATGCTTAACGACCAATGGCGAATAAAACTGTATCAAACTAATCGGATTTCGTTTCTCCTTCATGCTAGTAGGTAACTGTAATCTGCCCATTAGGATCGGGCTTCTCTAGTTTAGAAGGGGTTGCTTCTTTTATGAATTTGGTGCCTCTACTCTCCATATACTCTCCAATTTTTTTGGCCATGTCTAAATCAAAGCCTCTGAGGAGAATTGATCTCACCATCACTGTTGCATCGTATCCAAGGGTGGTCAAGAATCCTGCACATTCCAGAGCCACATAAGAGCCACCAATAACTAAAGTTTTGCCTGGATTCTTTTTCATTGAAAATATATCATCGCTTGTGATGCCAAATTCCTTATCCCCGGGAATGCCTGGATATTGTGGTCTCCCACCAACAGCGATTACGATTTTATCTGCTGTTACAGTTTCTGTTTTGGTGCCATTTTCTAAATTTAATGTGTGTGTATCTATAAATGTTGCAAAAGAATTGTAGTATTTAATCTTATTCTCTTTGAATACGGCCTTGTAACCCCAATTCAGGGTTTTTATATGTTTCTGCACATTTTGGACTAGCTTAGTCCAATCATGTCAGCCTTCCACGTTAACAGGTAAGCCTGCCAACTCTTGATCTTTACGAATCTCTGCTAGAATGCTCGCATAATGCATCATCTTTTTAGGGATACAACCTACATTCACACAAGTCCCACCCACCTCCCAAGTCGTGCCTGGTGGTGACGGCTTCACAAAATCAGCTAACCCTACCTTCTTTCCAAGCTACGCGGCCCAACGAGCCGTAGAA
>DATNQK010000800.1:0-6784 GCA_036704065.1 Stenomitos sp. | reverse complement strand
ACATGGTGTCGTTGGATCTGGGTCTGGGCAAAAAGGTTGTCCCGTAGTTGACTGAGGCGATCACCTGCTTGATTAAGGGTTCGCTGCAACCAACGTTCAGTGGCTGAATCCGTTGGCCCATAGGTGAGATTTTCGTAAAAGGTGTTGGTGCGTTGGTCTGCTAACGCAGCCTGTTGTGCCTCGCGGCGACGCTGTAGTTGGGTTTGTAGTTGAGCCTCGTAGCCTTGATTGGAGGGTTGATAAAAGACTTGTCCTTGAAGATTGCCGGGTAGGTATTGTTGTGCGACCCAGTGTTCACGGTACGCATGGGGATAGGCATACCCCTCACCATGTCCAAACCCTGCGCGATCGCGGTTGTTGTCCTTGAGCGGATTGGGGACTTCTTCTTCTTTCTCCTTTTCCACTGCTGCTAAGGCATCGAAATAGCCCAGGACACGGTTTGATTTAGAGGCAGTGGCCAAGTATAACGCTGCTTGGGCTAAAGGGTATTGACCTTCTGGCAATCCAACGCGGTCAAAGGCTTGCGCACAGGCACTCACGACAACCACAGCCTGAGGGTCGGCTAAACCTACGTCTTCACTCGCCAAAATCAACATGCGCCGTAATATAAAGCGTGGATCTTCGCCTGCGTAGATCATGCGGGCCAACCAGTAGAGTGCAGCATCAGGATCTGAGCCGCGTAGACTTTTAATAAACGCACTGATGGTGTCGAAGTGGGCATCCCCTTCTTTGTCGTAGAGTACTGCCCGCTGTTGAATCGAAGCTTCGGCAATGGCTAGGTCGATTTCAATACAGCCTTGTTCGTTGGCGGGTGTTGTTTCCACCGCTAGTTCTAAGGCATTGAGTAAGCTCCGCGCATCACCGTTGGCAATATTAATCCAGTGATGCATGGCGTCTGGGGCAATCTCAATGGGGCGATCGCCATAGCCCCGAATCGGATCTTGTAGGGCTTGCATCAGGATCTGCTGCAAGTGCTGAGGTTCAAGGGATTTGAGTTGAAATAAACGGGAGCGACTAACGAGGGCCTTGTTGACTTCAAAAAAGGGATTTTCTGTGGTGGCACCAATAAAAATGACGGTACCGTTTTCTACCCAAGGTAATAAGGCATCTTGTTGGGATTTATTAAATCGGTGTACCTCATCGACAAATAATATGGTGCGTTGATCGTAGAGGCCGCGCCGTTCTTTGGCGGTTTCGATGGCGTCGCGAATATCCTTAACGCCCCCCAACACTGCATTAATAGCGACAAAGTGGGCTTGGGTGGTTTGCGCAATAATCTGTGCCAGGGTGGTTTTGCCTGTACCTGGTGGGCCATAGAAGATGAGAGAAGAGAGGCGATCTGCTTGAATGGCGCGGCGCAACAGCCGACCTGTACCCACAATTGCGTCTTGGCCCACGAATTCATCAAGGGTACGAGGCCGCATTCTGGCGGCTAAGGGTGCCTCTGTGATGCTGAGTTGTTGTTGCCGATGTTCGAACAAGTCCATACCGTACTCAGCGGCACCCTTAGTCAAAACCTAATGTGAATGATGAGACACATCGCGATAAGGGCTGATTAATCCCTAAAGCGATAGTTGGGAGCATCGTACAACTGCCAACCCTGCTCTGTACCTAGATCTAAGACGGTTTGATGATAGTCTACCAAGCTGGGGCGATGTCCCACACTGATGTAGCTGATGTCTAAGCTTTGCAGCATCGCATAGAGGCGTCGTTCGTTTGCGACATCTAAGGCACTGGTTGCTTCATCTAAAATGACGTACTTGGGTTGGCTCAGCAAAATCCGTGCAAAGGCGAGCCGCTGTTGTTCCCCAACGGATAAGACGCTGGCCCAGTCTTTTTCTACCTCTAAGCCACCCATACGTTCCACTAGATTGGGCAGGTTCACAATATCTAAAACCGAAGTAATTTCGGTATCTGTAATATTGTCGCGGAGGTTGGGATAGGTTAACTGGTCGCGCAGGGTACCCAGCAACATATAAGGTTTTTGAGGCAGAAACAAAATGTCTTGAAAGTCTGGCCCTTCCACAGTTCCTGAACCATTGCGCCACAACCCGGCGATCGCCCGCAGCAGAGAACTTTTACCACAACCACTTGGCCCCACTACCAGTAAAGATTGAGAGGGCTGTAATTCAAAGGTTAAGTCACGAAATAAAGTCTGCTCATTATTAGGAGTGCGCAGAGTAAGGTTGTGAATTTTGAAGTGAGTGGAGAGGTGGTTTTGAATGCGACCTTCTTCCGTGGCTAAGGTGGCTTTACGGGATTGGAACCGCTCATTTAACATGCCAAGCCGCTCAATGCTGGCCGAGAAAGCCGAGATATCATCAATCCGGTTAGGAATAAGCGAAAGGGCAGTTAGGACCATCTGGAATGCAAAAATCCCTTGACCAATCGTGCCAAAATCAACCTTTTTTGCAAAGTATAAAGGTGCGACGATCAGGTACGGTACGAGTCGAGCTACATAATTGTAGGCATATTGAAAAATGTCCAATAAGGCAAACCAAATAATCAGTAAATCGTAATTTCTAATCGCACGACTTAAGCGATTTCCGACTTGTGCTCGTTCCTGTGGTTCTCCTCGATAAAATGCAATCGACTCTGCATTGTCGCGGACGTGAACCATTCCATATCGAAAGTCACCCTCTAACCGCAATTGATTAAAGTTCAGCTTAATCAGGCGAGTCCCAATTGCAACTGCCATTAAGGTTCCACCTGTGACATACCCCGCAAGACCTAGCGTAAGGTCGCGTGAGATAGAGTATAGAATGCCGGTAAAAGCCAGTAAGTCTAGTACCGAGTTTAGGATATCTAGAATCAAATCTAGAATTGTGATAGTAAAAGAACGGATATCTTCAGTCATCCGTTGATCAGGATTATCAATATCCGTATTGGCAGCGTTAGAGTCTAAATCGTAGTAAGTTCGGTCTTTGAAGTAGCCTTCAAAAAAGGTGTTGGTTAGCCATTCTCGCCAAAACAAGCCAAGTTTTCGTCGAATATAGCGATATCCAATTAAAATGGGAATTGCAACCACCAAGGTGATGCCATAAACAGTTAAAAAATCCCAAAAGACTTTGGGATCTCTGCTGTTTAATGCATTGTCGATAAATCGGAATACATAACTTAGTAAAACATTAAGGCTACTGACAATAAATGCTAGAAACAGAAGTATTGCTAAAATAATCCACTGTTTCTCTCGTCCTTTTAACTTGCGTCGATAGCCAAGGAAAATGCTGGCACTTCCCAATAACAGTGCAGAAAAAACATAGAAGGGCGGAAAGCTAAATAAATTTTGCAGAATTTCTGCAGGTGTTTTGCCAAGCTTTGAGATGAACTTTAAATAAATGATTTCATTGGCAAAGCCCGTGAAAAGCTTGGGATTGAATTGAAGTCCGATTAAAGACAGCCCAACGATAAAGAAAAAAGTAAAGGCAACCACAAAAACGAGTTGCGTGGCCACTAACAACAAAAAGTGCCGCGAACTCTTCGGCTCTGCTGGATAAAAATAGGGTTGGGCTACTTCGACAAATCGTGCCCACAGTTTTTTATCGAACCGAAACTTTAGTGGTGTTTCCGTCTGCTCCACTGCGTTCATGGCACCTCAAATGTAAATAACACAAATTGACTCTCAGATCCCTTGATAGACCTGTTTTTGTTCCCTTTAAGGATAATACTGAACCGAGTTGTGCAAGCTTTGTTCCGCTTCAGGTCAGCAGATTCTAGTCTATTGCTGCTGCCTCGCTCATGATCAACCTTTAACAACCTTATGGATGTATCTTGACTCAGTACCGATCCCCAAGGTATTGCAATATTGCAACCGTCCCGATAGAGAGTCTACAACGCTGGTAAAATGAATGGTCAGTTGAAACCACGCACCTAGCACGTGCTTCCGTCTCATCGGAGTGTCAGCGCTGGGAGAGGGGGTTCAATCGCGTTATTGCCTGTTAGTTCGGTTGTTTGGGAGGACAGAAGGTGTTAGTTGCAGGTATTTTCGATTTTCTAAATGTATTTTCCACCATTAATTTTGAAGTGATTTTTCAACTCGCTATGCTGGCGATGATTGTAATTGCTGGACCTGCTGTGGTGGTTTTGCTTGCGTTCCGTGGCGGCAACCTCTAACCGCAACATCTAAGATAGTTCGGATAGTTTGGCTAAGCGCTCAGGCCCACAGTAATACCAGCGTTCTAGTCGCTGTAGTTCCTGCTCTAGGCTGGCAGTGGCCGGAAAACTAGAGCAGGGATATTCCATTTCTCGCAAAGCTGCAATTAAGGTACTGGGTGCAACCCACCACTGTTGGCTGAGGGTTAAAAGATTTAAGGCTGCTTCAGGTTGCTTCACGATCTCAAACGAAAGCTGCGATCGCACTGTTTTGGCATCCGGCAGTTTGGGCAGGCCATTGCGTACATAAATGGCTTGAGGTTTTGCTAAAGCCAGGAGCCACCGCAGGTGTGTGAATGAAGGCGGTAAGGTCCATAGCAACAAAGTTTGGCAACGCTGACGCGGTCGGTCATAGGATATCTCGACCTCAAGGTCTTGCACCGACACATAGGGCCGCTGATAGCCATACAGTAAGGCAGAACCCGACAGCGTCGGCAATAACATTTCTAATTTCTTTAGCGGGAGCCACACTCTTGTCTGGGCGTCTAGAGGCGGGGGTTCTGGGCAATTGAGCTTGATTTCTGTATCAGGCAGTAGTGGCGATCGCCCCGAGGCTGATTTTTCCACATCATCAGAAGGGGGCTGCGCCTTTGATTGAGCAGGGGTGGCTATCTTAGAGGTCGAGGGCTTTGAGGGTTGAGTTGAGGTAGAGGGAACGTTGGCGACGGAATTGGCAGCGCGAATGCCCACCAGTTCTAGCTCTAAGCTCGTATTGCCATTCCAGGTATTCTCGCGCAGGCGATAGGCTACATCCACCCATTCAGGCAGCGGGAAATAGTCAGCCCAGCGCCAGGCGATCGCGGTTATGGATAAGTTGCCTGTGGATTCGGAAGGTTGGCTCAGGGTGAGCTTGAGGTGACTTTGACCTACAATTCGCTGGTCTAACACCCTGACCTGAGCCGTCCAAAATACCGGGTCTGGGTTGCCAATGCCACAAGGTTGGAGGCGATCCATCTGACGGTACAGATCCCAGGTCAAATCATTAAAATCAGCTTGCGTATCAATCGTGACCAGTGGTTTGAGATGTTCTGGCTGGAGATGTTGATGCGCAAACGTGCGCAGTCGCGATCGCAAATCGTCTAACTGTTGAGCTGCTAGGGTAAATCCGCCAGCGGCGCGGTGTCCTCCATATCGCTCTAGCAGGTCCTCGCAGTACTGTAAGGCTGCAAATATATCGAATTCAGGAATGCCGCGTGCCGAGCCGCGAATTTGATGCTGTTCTGAGTCTTCATAGGTGCCAATAAACACAGGTACGCCATAGCGCTCTACCAAGCGTGAGGCCACAATTCCGATCACGCCATGATGCCAATCGGGTTGCACAATCACAAGCACGCGTTGCTCTAGGGGATCAAGCGCGGGGTTGTCGCCTGCCTCAATGAGGGCGATCGCAGCTTGTTCAATCTCATGGCACAGTTGCTGCCGTTGCTGGTTGGCAGATTCGCAGGCTTGGGCACAAGTCAATGCAGTTTCAGGATCGTCTGTGGTCAACAACTCAATCACAGTTTGGGGATCGCCAATGCGGCCGACCGCGTTAATGCGTGGTCCTAGCCGGAATCCAATGGTTTCTGGTTTGAAGGCCTGTTTGGAACCGTTGGTGCTCCCCGATACTTCAATCAACGCCTTGATTCCCGCAAATTGCGAGTTGGGCAGTCGTTTGAGCCCTCGTTGCAACCAGCGTCGATTCACACCAATTAACGGGGCTAGGTCGGCAATGGTCCCCAAGGTGAAAAATTCTAGTAAAGGCAGGCTTAAGCTAGGGTCAGCACCTAGATGCTGTGCCAGCGACACAGCTAATATATAAGCCACCCCAACCCCTGCTAATCCCTTATATAGCGAGTCTTCAGGCAGCAGTTTCGGATTTAGGATCGCATTTGCAGGCGGCAGTTGAGGGGGTAAATCATGGTGATCGGTCACAATGACAGCCAGCCCTAAGGCCCTGGCCCGTGCAATCGGCTCGTAAGCCGCAATGCCGTTATCGACGGTTAAGACCACGGCGACGCCTTCCGTCGCAAAATCTTCCACAATTCGCGTATTGATCCCGTATCCCTCGTCCATCCGACTGGGGATCGCGTAATCCACCTGAGCGCCTAGGGACTTGAGGGCGCGCAGCAGTAACGCTGTGCTGGTCATGCCGTCGGCATCGTAATCGCCGCAGATGGCAATTTTGTCGCCCTGACGGATGGCCTCTTCGAGCACCAAAAGACTTTCTGCGAGGTCGGCAAATTCTTCGAGGGGGGAGGGTAACGCTTGGGAGTCTGGATGCAAGAAAAACTGTGCTGCTTCTACCTGGGATAGGCCACGGTTGATCAATACTTGCGCCAGCAGCGGCAGCAGGTCTACCGCTTGGGCAATTTGGTGCGCCAATGCCGTCTGCGCTGGATGGGTAAACCAACGCTGATTGGGAAGGTGTGCAGTGGATTGAACGGAACGGGTTTGCATGGCAAGAGGGTTACACGGCACGACCTTTGAGGGCCTGATCAAGGAAAGCACTTGTACGGCCTAGAAACGACAGGCGGCATCTTTGATAAACCGCAACCATCCCTTGGGGATGAGTTAGGGCTATCCTAACGTTTGGGTTAAAACAGCTTCGTTGGCACGGAAGCCAACCAGCACGGCCTTACCTGATTTAACA
>DATNQK010000799.1:0-19885 GCA_036704065.1 Stenomitos sp. | reverse complement strand
TGGGGTGCCCTGCGGTAGTCAGCATAGGCGGCATAACAAGGAAATTCTTCTTGCGGTGCTAAGGGCCAACGGGCAATGCTATCGAGTCCGTTAAAGACATTCACCAGAACGAACAGATCAACCAAAATTAAGATGACAATGCTGACTTTGTTGATCGATGAATGACGGACATGGGTAGATTTTCGGACTAGCTGTCGAATTGCACGTCGGATGGCCGCAAACATTGCAAAAGGTTCCTCAGGGTGGCACGAGTTAAGGGTCAGGGATGAAAGATGAACGGCGATCGCCCATTTTCTGCGAGTGTCTCTACTGAGGTTATATGAAGCAAAAAGCGGCCTCTAAGTGCCAATGCTCAGCCCCCTTCTGCACAGATGGGACACCCCGCATCAATATCTCAGGAATTACTCTAGCCATCTGAAAGTTGCAATTCTTTTTATTAAATTGTCATATTTTTGTATCTAATAATACAAAAACCTTTTATTATGAAAAATAAGGGGGTAAGGCTCTCTAATACTGAATTTCAGGTAACGGCTATGGCTTATATCCTTCGCTTGCAGTCTGCCATTCCAACCCTTGCCGATTCCCAAGCTCAACACTACCGTAGTATGCAGCGATCGCTGGAGCATCGGTTAGCGGTTGCTCGTTCTACCCGCAATACTGCGCTAATTGCTCAGCTAGAGCAAGAAAGGCAACAGCTAGAACTTGCGATGCCTTTGGAAAAGGTGGCGCATTGGCTAGAAAACTTACCCAAAAAATTGGCACAACTTGTACTGAGGCCATCAACCTCTACAGTAAGGGAGTACACCTGTGGGACGGATCAATGGTGGTACGCATTTGATACCCACACCCATCGATGGGTGTATGGCCAGTCAGAAATTGAGGTGTCCTTACAGCTTCAGCAAAGTGCAAGTAAGACCCATCACTTCTAATTGTTCTAGTTGGGTTGGCGATAGACGAGGGTTGACCCCGATTGGTCTGTGGGTATCAGGAAGACTTCGCTGATATTGACATGGGCAGGGCGCGTTGCGCAGTACAGCACGGCATCAGCGACATCATGGGGTGTTAGTGGGGTCATGCCTGCATAAACTTGCTTGGCCCGAGCGCGATCGCCATGAAAGCGCACTTCGCTAAACTCTGTCTCCACCAGTCCTGGATCCACGGAAGATACTCGTACAGGGGTGCCGAGCAAGTCTTGCTTAAGCCCCTGGGAAATGGCCCGAACCGCAGCTTTAGTGCCACAATAAACGTTGCCATTGGGGTAGGTTTCGCGTCCTGCCACAGAACCAATGTTAATCACATGTCCGCGTTGCCGCTCAACCATGCCTGGCACAATGGCACGGGTCATATACAGCAGGCCTTTGATGTTGGTGTCAATCATCTCTTCCCAGTCTTGAACATCGCCCTCGTACAGCTTGTCCAAACCGCGACTTAGCCCTGCATTGTTGATTAACACATCCACTGTTTGCCACTCAGTCGGTAGGCTCTCTAGGGCTGTTTTGACCTGTGCAGGATCTCGCACATCGAAGGCTAGTAAATAGAGCTGGGTGTCAAATTTTTGCGTTAACTGCTGTTGCAGGTCATCCAATCGCTGTGATCGCCGTGCGGTCAAAATCAAGCGCGCGCCAGCCTCCGCAAAAAGCTCAGCACAAGCAGCCCCAATTCCACTGCTTGCACCCGTAATCAGGACTGTAGAGTTTTGAAGCATTGGCATAAAATTGCAGGGGCTGAACAACAACGCAAAGCAAGGGGGACAACAGTGCCGATTAAGCACCGATTGCAACCGTTGTCTTATCATCCTAGCGCCAGAATCATCCTATATCTGGCGCTGTGCTGTTCCAGCGTTGTTTCAGACTTAAAACATGCTGCATACTCTTTATCCTGTTCCTAAAGCGAGTTGCTATGGCCACACCAGACCCGAATAAAGTTCTACGCCTATTGCCATTGGTGGTGGGAGTCCTCGGCGGGTCATTATTGCTGGCCAATCGTCTGGTGCTTACCCCAACGCTGACCAATTCCCAGTCGCGGGCCGATGCCTTAGGGGTGATTCTCAGCGCACTGCTGATCCTTACGGGGTTACTGTGGCAGCGGGTGCAACCTCGCCTGCCAGAAGCGGTAACACTGATTGGCACGCAAGGGTTTGACCTCGATGCTGCATTGCCAGAGCCCGTCAAAACCGAGCTGGCGTGGGCCTCCCATACCCTACTGACCAACACCGTTACCCAATCGATCATTGTTTGGTATGAAGGCAAAACCCTTCTGCGACGTGGCATCCTGGGTACTGGTGAGGTGTCGCTCGGTGCGATCGCCCAGAAAGCGCTGGCCTCTCAAAAGCCAATTTATTTAGTTGCCTTACAGATTTACCCAGGCAAGATTGAGTTTGGCTACTTACCCGAGAATACACAAGGTGTGATTTGCCAACCCATTGGCAGCAAAGGACTGATGATTTTAGGGGCTAATGCACCGCGCAGTTATACGAAGCAGGATGAGACATGGGTCGCAGCGATCGCCGATAAACTTGCGGTGGTTCTAGAGGGGAACATTTGAGTTGCAAAAGCCCTCTAAGGTTTGTAGGCCAAAGCTTGTAGCCACAACAATCGCTCAAAAAATAAGTGACACTCCAAAAAGTGTCACTTGCACATCGACCAGAATTGTACTAGCCAGTATCTTGAGTTTAGTGAGGAGTGATTCAGATAAGAAGCTCTTGAGGTCGAAACACGGAAAGACTCTCAAGGGCTTTTTCTTTGAGTATTGTTCGGGTCATTTCGCTACACAAGAGACCCATAACCCTTTATAGTTCTAATGTGCCCAAATTTGAGGGATTTCACCTCATATCATGGCCCTTTGATTAATCTTGCATAGACGCTGCCACCCATGCCTTCCGAACCTGAGCTTGTTGTATTGACCCAGCGGCAGCCAGTAAATGCTTCAGCAATTGTGCAGGACGTTTTGGCATTAAGTGCAGAAGAACGTCAGCGATCGCGTTTTCGGGGCTGTACAGAAGCAGGCACAACTGTACTCCTTCAATTGCCGCGTGGCACTGTTTTGGCCGATGGCGAGGTGTTGACAACAGACGCCCAAGATTGGCAGGTGTGCGTTCAAGCCAAAGCAGAACCTATTCTTCGAGTAGAAGCGCGAACTCATTTAGATTTATTGCGGGCTGCGTACCATTTAGGCAACCGCCACGTACCGCTAGAAGTGAATGAAACGGTATTAAAGCTGGCAACTGATCCGGTGCTACAGGATATGCTGGAGCGTCTGGGGTTACAGGTCACACCTGCAATGGAACCGTTCTACCCAGAGTTGGGTGCCTATGGACATGGACACTAACGCAGCAACCTCCGATGTTTCAGATCTTGCCGTCCTGCGGTTGCTCCAATTAGCGAGCGCAACCCTTCCGGTTGGGGCTTACAGCTATTCGGAAGGTTTAGAGTTTTTGGTTGACCAAGGTGGGCTGTCGAGCGCAACGCTGTTACAGGATTGGATCGTGCAGGAACTGCGCCACGGCACAATCCGTATGGAAGCGGCAATGATGCTCCGGGCGTATCAGGCCACCTTAGCCAAAGACCTTGATACCCTCATCAGTTGGAACGACTGGTGGTCAGCTGCACGCGAAACAGAAGAACTGCGGCAGCAAAGCTGGCAGATGGGACGATCTCTGTTGCGACTGCTGGTGGAGTTAGAAGACCCGATACTGGTGCTCGACGCAGAGCAAGCGCGACCCATGCTATTGGCCCTATTAGATCAACCTTGTAACTTTGCCATTGTCATGGGCTTAGCAGCAGCACTATGGCAAATTCCAGCTTATGTAGTACTGCTAGGGTATTTACACAGTTGGGCAACGAACCTTGTTGGTGCTGGCATCAAGTTAATTCCTTTGGGCCAAACCGACGGCCAAAAAATTTTACTCGCACTTCAGCCAGAAATCATGGGTGCAGTTCAAGACATTCAGCAGTTATCCGATGAAGATCTCGAAAGTTGTGGATGGGGGCTAGCCCTAGCCAGCATGGGACATGAGACCCTCTACAGTCGATTATTTCGCAGTTAAGGTTCCAAGTTGCGTGGCAATTATTTTGTCTAGAGCAGTAATTATAAAAACATTATAAAGAAAGAAGATGTGACAGGGTGGATGAAGTACGCTTCAAATCTCTCTATGAAACTTCAATCCCCAACACACGAGTGAATAGTGCTCAATTCATTGAATACCTAAAGGAAAAGCAAGGTTTAACCCCTTCAGCGATCGCCTTAGCAACCCGGACTTGCAAACCAACCGCAATCGAGTTGCCTATCGTGCTGTGGCAGAATGGCTTAATCGATCTTGATCAGCTCGGTGATATTTTTGATTGGTTAGAGAAAGTAGCCTAGAAGGGTTGCTTGAGAGAATCTCGCTAGAAGTTGTTCTGACAGGGGCGCGATTGACTCAAACCGATCAGTTTTAGCCTGTTCTCCGTTATCTCCCTAGTACCTTTTTTTCTCACCGTGGCTTGTCGTCGAACGTCACCTTAAGCCCCCGAATAGAATAATCCAGTAATTGCATCGGATGAAATACAGGTGTGGAATCATGTTGCAATTTCAGGTGCTTGCGCAACTGTAGGGTACATCCCACATTGGCCGATACAATGGCATGGGCCTTTGTTGCCGTCAGGTTTTGTACCTTCTGCGCACCTAATGCATCCCCTACTTCCGGTTGCAGAATGTTATAAATCCCTGCACTGCCGCAACATAATGCGGCATCCAGAGATTCTCGCAACTGCACATTGGGAATCCGCTTCAGGAGGCGACGCGGCTGTTGCTGAATTTTTTGACCGTGCAGCATGTGACACGCATCCTGATAGGCCAGGGTCAGCGATGAGTCTTCCGTAAGCGGCGCAAGGGGAGTCGTTAAACCCACGGCATCTAGGAACTCCTGCACATCCTGCACCTTGGCTGCAAAGGACTTGGCGCGATCGCAGTATTGTGGATCATCTTGGAGCAAGGTTCCATATTCCTTGAGGGTATGCCCACAGCCCGAAGCATTGACCAAAACCGCATCGAGGTGATCGATGTCAAAGCGGTCGATCATTTGTCGTGCCAGTTCTTTGGCTTGCTCTTCTTGGCCTTGATGATGGGAGAGGGCCGCACAGCAGCCTTGTTCCTTGGGAATAACCACCTTGCACCCATTTGCTGTGAGCACTCGAATCGTGGCTGCATTTACCTCCGGCAAAAACACCCGCTGGACACAGCCTAAAATCATGCCCACCTTAAAGCGTTGCTGACCTTGGGCTGGAATTTCAGGGGGCAAAGGGTCTTGAAAGCCATCCATAGAAAGCGGCGGCAACATCGATTCCATCGCTGCCAAATATTTCGGCAAAAGCTGTTGGAATAGGGGAGTGCGGCGGAGCCATGCTTCGATGCCCAGTTTTTGATACAGCAATAGGGGGCGTAAGAGGAGCCGCAAGCGTTGGGGATAGGGAAAAATGGCGAAGATCAACCGTCGCAGCAACTGTTCCGGCATACTGCGCTGATAGTTGCGCTCAATTTGAGGCCGCGTTGCTGCAATTAGCTTGTCGTATTCCACGCCCGAAGGACAGGTTGTTACACAAGCCAAGCAACCCAAGCAAGAGTCGAAATGTTCCACAGTTGCCGGCGAAAGAGCAGCACGACCCTCGCTAATTTCATTCATGAGGTAAATGCGACCACGCGGCGAGTCCGTCTCTTTGCCAATGATGCGATAGCTAGGACAAGTAGACAGACAAAATCCACAATGAACACAGGTATCCATGAGGTTAGGGGCAGGTGGATGCTGGCTATCGAAGGGTTGACCTTGCGGTAGGGCTACTGAGTTTACGTCGGATGCAGTCATTAAATTCCACCTACAAAACGACCTGTATTTAAGCAGCCTTCAGGATCGAAGCGCTTCTTTAGTGTACGCATTGCGGCCAAGGCATTGCCGGAATACCCCCACAGATCAAAGGTTTGTTTGAGGGATGGTGGCGCGGCCAAAACAGACAAGTGGCCCCCCGCACGCTCGCACTGTGAGCGCAACTCAGTCAAGACGGTTTTGTACTCAGACATCGGCCCACTCAGCCGTAACTTGCCCAATCCGCTGCCGATATGGAGACGGCCTTGTAACTGCATGGAGTGGGTGAGCGCACTTTGTTGCATCTCGCCCATCACAGAGACGGCAAAAGCTGGCAAGATGCCCACTTGGCAAAACACAGCTTCAGACTCAGACGTAGCTTCTGCTAAAGCCTGTCCCTGCTGCCACCATTGCGCTTCAGTAGATTGTGAGAGTTCTTCCACAGATAAGGCAGTAGATTGTGCCCAAGTTTTGAGGTGTTGAATTTGGGCAGCAATGCTGTCTGGAATGGTTTGAAAGCGAATGCCAAGTGTTGCAACAGCTTGTGCCGAGTCAATGGCTAAGTCTGCGGCCACTGGTGTTAGGCTCGATTGTAAGAGTTGGCGCGCAAATGTGGCGATCGCATCTGCTGGCCCCCTGAGTAACACCGTTGCAGAGTCCTCAGGCAAGGGATAGGTGCGAAAGGTCAACTCCGTCACAATACCCAGCGTACCGAAGGAGCCTGTAAACAGCTTCATGAGGTCGTATCCCGCCACATTTTTAACGACCCGTCCGCCTGCCTTCGCAACCTTGCCATCTGAGCGGACAAAGGTTAACCCTAAACATAAATCCCGAACACCGCCATAGCGATGCCGCAATGCTCCAGTATCTCGAGTGGCTAAGATGCCGCCAAGCGTGGCCTGTTGGTCAAATACGGGATCGACAGGCAACCATTGTTGCTGTGCGCTCAGGAGAGACTGTAATTGTGCAAAGGGTATCCCTGCCTCGACAGTAACGGTCATATCCGCAGCGGCATGATCCCGTAATTTTGTTAGACCACTCGTAGTGATCACCAAATCCACCTGACGAGCTAAGGCACCCCAATCAAGCTTCGTGCCCTGGCCCATGACTAAAACCTGCCAACGATTGGCATGGGCCATTGCCATCGTGGCAGCCAGTTCGTCCACGTGGTAGGGTACCGCAACAGGAAGATTGTGTGCATCTCCAACGTAGGCGGATTGGATAGCTGTTTGCCATGTCTTAGGCCACGCCTCGTAAGCGACCACCTGCTGAGTGGGCAATAGTGTCATTAATTGTTGGCGAACCGAGTCCGGCGACTGTGTCGCTCCCTGCCTTGCACCCATTATTTGCCCTCGCACCAGAGCCGACTATACTAAAGCACCTTCTGACTCGTATAGCCGTCATTTCTTTTAACCGTATTACAGATTGTGGCCGTCCAACCCGACTGCCCTCATAATTTTTTGTAAGTCTTTCTCCTTAAGGCAATCAATATGCCCCATTTCCTAACAACTTGGATCATTACGACCGTTGCATTGTTGATTACTGCCAACGTCATTCCAGGCTTCCACCTTCAAAACATTGTGGCGGCCATTATTGCCGCAGTGGTGATCGGCTTGGCCAATGCAACGGTGCGGCCGATTCTATTCTTCTTCACCCTACCCATTACAATTTTGACCCTGGGGCTGTTTTCATTTGTGGTCAACGCCCTTACCATTTGGGTCGCTAGTGCGCTGAGTCCCGGCTTCCGTATTGATGGGTTTATTCCTGCCTTGATTGGCTCTCTGTTGGTGTCGGTTATTTCCGGTGTCTTGAATTTTATTTTTAACTCGGAGGGTTAGACGCTTCGCTGGCACGGTGTTGCGCAAACCAGGTTTGCAGTTGCTGCCGACAGACTGGTTCTAAAATTCCACCGAGTACGTTCAAGCGGTGGAACGATGCAGCACTATCTGGGACATTCAAAACCGTTCGCACCGCCCCTGCTTTAGGATCATCAGCCCCGTAGATTAGATGCCCCAGCCTGGCCTGTACAATGGCACCCGCACACATGGGACAAGGCTCAAGGGTGACGTAGAGGCTACACGCTTGCAACTGCCAACGGTTTAAAGCGCGTGCTGCCTGTTGTAGGGCAATAATTTCAGCGTGGGCGGTTGGGTCGCGATCGCGTTCTCGTCGATTGCAGGCGGTTGCCACCAGCTCACCCCTGCCATTTAATACCACTGCACCCACAGGAACTTCCCCTGCGGCCCCTGCCTCTGCCGCTAAGGCGATCGCCCGTTGCATCCAGTAACAATGCTGCTCGTAATCCACAACCCTCTTCTTAATCGTTGAAAGAAAACAAATCGGGTACAAGGGTGGGGGCCGCTAAGCCGTAACCCTGGACATAATCGACTCCCATGTCGCGAAGCTTATCAAGAACGACATCGTTTTCTACCCACTCTGCAACGGTCTTAATTCCCATTTCATGGCCAATCCGATTAATGCATTCTACAAGCGTGCTATCAATCGAATCGGCAATCATGTTGTGGATAAAGCTGCCATCAATTTTGATGTAGTCGATGGGTAAATGTTTTAAGTAAGTAAACGAACTCATGCCGCTACCAAAATCATCTAGGGCAAAAAAACAGCCTAACTGCTTCATTTCTGCAATCAAAGTTGCAGCCCTTGCTAAGTTAGAAATGGCAGCTGTTTCGGTGATCTCAAAACAAAGGGTATGGGGCAAGATGTTATGAGCTACAAACTGGTCTTTTAAAAATCTTAAAAACTGTTCATCATTGATACTCAAGCCAGAAAGATTAATCGTATAAACGCAGTCGAATTCGCGGCCTGCAACTGCCAACTGCTGCCTATAGCGCTGATACGTCGCAAAGAAGTGACTGATAACCCAACGATCTAAGGTAGGCATCAAACTGTAGCGCTCCGCAGCCGGAATAAAGGCGTTGGGAGCTACCACACTTCCTGATTCATCAACTAAACGCAACAGTAGCTCGTAATGTTTTTTGGCCCCTGCTGCATGAGAAAGGGGAACAATTTCTTGTTGATATAAACACAACCGTTTTTCCTCTATCGCCTTCACAATCCGAGCCACCCACTGTCGCTCACCTCGTTGCTGAACGAGGTCTAAATCGTCTACTTGGTAAACATGGGCTCGGTTTCGTCCTTTTTCTTTGGCTGCGTAGCAGGCTGCATCAGCAGCACCCAAAATTGCGTTAGAGTCGCAGCTAGATGCATCAATTAAAGCAAGGCCAATACTAGCTCCTACACAAAAGATATTGTGCTGCCATACAAAGCGAAATCCACGCATCAAGTCCAGAATTTGTTCGACCATGCCGCTGGCGGTAGCCAAGGTACATTCATGCAAAATGAGGCCAAACTCGTCTCCCCCAATTCGGGCTAGGGTATCCGTCGAACGCAGTCTTTGCCGCAGCAATATGGACACTTGGCGCAATAATTCGTCTCCAGCGCCATGGCCACAGGTATCGTTGACCACCTTAAATTGGTCTAAGTCGAGGTAGCACAAGGTATGGAACTGCCCAGTCTCTTGGGCATTGGCGATCGCAGAGGCAAGCTGTTGTTCAAACTCCCGCCGATTCAGCAATCCTGTTAAGCAATCGTGACTCGCTTGCCAAGAGAGCTTGCGGATAAGGGCATAGTGTTGGGTTACGTCGCGCAATACCATTACTGCTCCTGTAATGGTTTGAGTGCAATCGCGAATTGGGGCAATTGTGCCATCAATGGCATAGTCTGTGCCCTTACGGGTCATTAGAGTGCAGGCCGTTGGCAAACTGACAATCTGCCCAGAACCGACCACGGTTTTCACTAAATCCAAAGTAGTTTGCCCAGACTGGGCTTGCATAATGGGGCAGACCTCATCAAGTATTCTTGTGTGTGCCTCTCCGCTGCTCCACCCAGTCATCTGCTCAGCCACTGCATTAAGAAACTGAATCCGACCGGAGGCGTTGATGGTAATAACGGCATCGGTAATAGAGTGCAGGACACCATAGGCCAAATCTTGGGCCTCTAGAAGACTCTGTTCCAGCACTTTTTGCGCTGTCACATCTAACCAAGCGCCAACCATTTCTACCGGAAATCCTTGGCGATCGCGTACAAGACGCCGCCGATCCTGAATCCAGCAATAGTCTCCATTGCGCCGGAGAAAGCGATATTCAAACAACCAATGTTCTTTGCTTAGTGTCTGGGCAAGCGTTTCTAGAACAGTAGTGGCATCTTCAGGATGTAAGCACTCGCGCCATAAGTCGAGATTCCCTAAAAAATCCTGGGGTTGGTAACCAAACTGGACAACACTTTCGCTGACAAAAGTGACGCCATATTCTAGGCAAGGTCGACTGCTATAGATAACCGCTGGAGTATAAGCCAGTAGATGCTCAAGACGGTGCTGATGGTTTAAAATCGCTTGCTCAATACAATGCTGTTCGCTGAGCTGATATGTGGGTTCAAGATGCCCTTGAAACAGCCGTTCCATGAATTTAAGTGCTCATGATTTAACCTACTGTAACCCATGATTCCAGCAAACGGGGTCAGTAAAATCTGATGGATAATGCGGCGGTGTTATTGTCTTTGATCGCAATGCAAGTACTGTACCCAAAACTAACAATGGGTTATTTTAATTTCAGGTGTTTCATGCTTTCTTCAATCGGGAGCACAAATAGAAGCTTGAAAATCTACGTTACCCTCAGGGATCAGATGTGTTGTAGCACATCTGGCTTGTCGCTTTAGTCAATGACTGATTTTGCATAGTGTAAGGCCCCTAACAGACCTACTTTGGAATTGAGGATCAACGAAATCTGAATTCCTTCTAGCAGCGATCGCATCCGTCCTTTCTCTAGAAAGTTCTCTAAGAAATTACCATCTTGCATCTTGGGTAGCACTTTTGCTCCAACTCCTCCGGCAAGATAAAGCCCACCATAGGGCAAACTTTTTAGAGCAAGGTTGCCTGCCTCAGCACCGTAAGCAGCGATAAAAAGATCTAATGCTTTCTCGCACATCTTATCGGTCGCATCAAGGGCATGACGTGCCACCACTGCGGAGGGATCGTCTTGTTTCAGTTGTGCTTCCACGTTAGGAGAGGGTGGGGCATACGGGATCGAGCGGAGATACTCATAGATGCGATAAATCCCTTGACCCGAAACCACGCGTTCTACGGATACTCGACCATATTGCTGTCGGAGAAATTGCAATAACCCGATTTCAAGATCTGTTCTCGCTGCAAAATCAGCATGCCCCCCTTCCGTTGGCATCACAACGTAGCGATCTTGCTGCCAAACCAAAAGTGCTTCCCCTAAACCAGTGCCAGCGCCCAATACAGCCATGGGCGCATGCGGAACCACATTTCCTTGCTGCAAGACCACCACATCGTCAGGCTGTAAGGCTAAAATCCCATACCCCACTGCCGCAAAATCATTGATTAAGCGAACCTGGGCAATGCCTAAGTCGATTTCCATCTGTCTGGCATCAAGCTGCCACGATAAGTTGGTTACGAGAGACCGATCATCTTGAACGGGCCCGGCGATCGCAAAACAAGCCGCAACGGGCAACTCGCTATTGGCCTCTTGCAGAAATTGTTTCACCATCGGCGTGAGGTGAGGGTATTGAGCGCTAGCATACTCCTGCTCGTGGCAAAGTACTGTGCCTGTTGGCGTTAATTCCACTAGCCGCAGAAGCGTTTTAGTTCCGCCGATATCGCCTGCTAATAACCGCACCATAACTGTCTCAATTCCTATAACTTTGGTCTGTAGACCTACCGCAAGACATTGCCTGACTTCAATCGACACTCATGGGTCCTTTTCTCTACCCTCAGTGAAGGTTAAAAGGATAAACCACCTGCGTTCTTACCCCACGGATATGATAATTGTAAAAGCAACCTGTTTACGTACCCGCCTGCCACCGAGGATTATCAATTGCCCATGTCTAGGTCTAAATCATCCCCTGTCCCTCCAGCTGGGCCGGAATCAGAAGAGTTTACCTCCGGCATGCGTATCTTTGGCGGTGTTGCTTGGGGCTCTGTGACAACCCTCAGCATTACTGCACTGCTCATTTTGATTCCCCAGGTTCCCAGACCTTGGCTATGGAGTGCCATTCCGCTTTGGATTGGATTAACAACCGTCGGCATTCTCCTACAGTGGTCTATTGCCAGAGGGAATTGCCCCAAGTGCGGCCATTCACTAGTGGTGCCGCCAATGGGGAAGCGGTGTCCTGAGTGTCGCTCATACCTCAAAGCCGTTGATCGTGCCATTGTTCGGATTACCTAGACTGCTCTGGTGAGACGCTGTGTCATTCAGCCTCTGGGAATGAAAGTGGGATCAGCGAAGATTTCCGCAGCGCTCCTGTGCCTGATTGTACAAACGCTCGTTGGCCTTCGCCGAAGCCCATAACTCAACCATCGGCTGAGGGTAGTCCACGCCGATACGCACGCCGTACTGCTTTTGCTGCATCGGCGATAACTTCCAAGGCGTATGTACTAGAGCAGCAGGCACCTGAGCAAGTTCGGGCAGCCAATGTTTTACATACTCACCTTGGGGATCATAATCTTGAGATTGCTTGAGGATGTTGAAAAAGCGGAATCCTCGGGCATCGTTGCCAACCCCTGCGGTATAGTTCCAGTTCCCCCAATTGCTACAGACATCGTAGTCAATGAGCTGCGACTCGAACCACTCAGCGCCCATGTGCCAGTGGAGGCCGAGATTTTTGGTTAAAAAGCTAGCCACATTCTGACGCCCCCGATTCGACATAAACCCTGTCGCCCACAGTTCGCGCATGTTGGCATCAACCAAGGGATAACCTGTAAGGCCCTTGCACCATTGATTAAAGGATTCCCAATCAGTGCGCCAAGGTAGTTTCAGCCCTCGCAAACCGGAGGCGCGGAATACTTTAGCGCCGTGCTTGAGACAAATCCACCGGAAGTAATCGCGCCACAGCAATTCAAAAATCAACCAATAGGTCGAGTCATTTTTGACGCGTTCGGTTTCGTACTGCTGCACCTGTTGGTAGATATAACGTGGCGATAAACAGCCCAATGATAACCAAGGCGAAAGTTTGGAGGCATCGTTGGGGTTCAACATCCCGTTGCGTGTTTGTTTATACACCCGTAGGCGATCGCATTTCCAAATGTAATCTTCTAAGCGTGCCAACCCTGCGGCCTCACCTCCTTTAAAGGACATTGTGGCTCTGGGGTCTGGGGATGGCGCTTCTAATCCCCACTGCTGCAACGGCGGGCAATCTCCTGGCTCTATGGGTGGACAGGGTGGTAGTTGCGTCGGGGTTGGCAAAGACGGCAAAACGGTAGCCTTGGCTTCGACCGCTTTTCGATATTGTGTGAACAGTTCAGGAAGGTTAGACAAAGCGAAAGGCAACGCATCTGCACAATGCAATGTGCTTCCCCAAAAGACTTGCTGGCGCATGCCCAAGGCGTCGAGTGCGGGATTGAGCTGCGATTCTACAGCAACTTCCTCTGTTGTTGCTTCCTGGTGATAGTACACAGCATCACACTGCAAACGTTGTGCAAGTTCTGGCAAGATTTGCTCTGGCAACCCTGTCCGAATGATCAGATTACTGCCACGGGCACGCAAAGCCGCACGTAATGCCAGAACGCTTTCGCACAAAAACTGGGCGCGAAAGGATCCTGTTTTAGGAAACCCGAAGGAAGTTACATCGAACTGTCGCGGGTCAAAGCAATAGATGGGCACCAATTGCGAGGCGATCGCTAAAGCAGCTTGTAAAGGAGCATGGTCATGTAGACGCAGATCGTTACGAAACCAAATCATGACGCGCATTGCGTCTTAGTACTCCTCAATCGTGCTTCACCCTTTAAGGTAAACGAACCTGCCATAATTTGCAGATGGCTCTCACCATACAAATGCATGACCGGAACAAATAACAGAGCGCAGCGAATTAGTTCGCTGCGCTCCAGTCTCTAACGATTAGACTCGATTGGCTGATTTAGAAAACATCGCGTCGAGCCTAAAACTGATAGGAGACGCTGACAGAAATAACAGGGTAGATCGAGAACTTATCTAACGTACTATTGAGCTGATTTTGTTCCTTGCGAATATCTCTACGAATTTGTCGTTTGACTGCTTCAGGCAAGCTAGGGTTGGGGCGAGCTTCAAACTCTACGCTAGGTGCCCCTGTAAATAACACCCCTGCATTGATGTTGACGCTGAGATTTCGCTTGAAAGCCACAGGATTGCCCCAACCAATGCCAAGATAAGGCGAGACATGCCCAGGGTAAGAGGCCTTTGCTTTAACTTTACCGACCTCTTTCACGGTATAGGTGTTGCCACCAATCACAAACGTCGAGCCAGCAGGCTTACCAACGCCATCTAGATTGTTGTCGCTCAATGCCAACCCAGTTGAAACATGGAAAGCATTTTTCTTCCAAGGATAAATATCACCAATTAGGGCAATATTTTGCAGGTTCAGTTTTGCATTGTATTTAATGTTGCTGATCTTGTCCTTGAATTTAAAGCTAAATAAGTTAGCACTGACGCGAGCATTTAGGTGAGGAATAATGGACTTGGTTGCCTCAACACCAAACCCTGTTGTGCTAATTGAAGGTGCAAGCGCAAAACCGCTGGTTGGACCTTTTTTCTCTACAGTTGCCTGGGGATCAGCCTCGGGGGTTGTTTGTTCTGCATCGGGGGCAGGCTTGTCTGGAGCCGCTTGACAACGCGAGTTGAGTGGGAAGTGGTTGCACAGGAGTTCGAGATCGAGTCTGGCAACGGTTTGAGGTGCGGCAACTTTAGCATCGACTGATTCTGCCACTGGAGCAGTATAGGAATCTGTAACTGTAGGTGTAACACTTTCAGCAACGTTGCTCTCAACCCCTATCTGACCTGCAGTCAACTCAGGAGGCTGAAGTGCAGCAAAGGTATCTAAGTCTGCTGCAGCGATAGGTGTGGTTTGGGTTAAAGCGGCAGCAGAGGGTGAGGGACTAGTACCTTCGGCCCAAACAGGTTGCAAACCACCACTTGCTACCACCGCTACAGCAATGCTCGCGCCAAGCGACGAAATACCGACAAGTTTCATACTTACCCCCCAGACAAATTACACATTCTCATTACTTGGATGGGGTGACATCTTCAGTGTCACTCGTCTTTAGAGTGCCCATATAAAATGTGAATCACACTTTTCTGATTCTTTGATTTTTTCGGAATCAAGTGCAGCCATCATACAGTTCCAAATGGTTGCCAAACCCTTATGCTGCCTTGGTATTCATAAGGATTTTATGCGCATGTATAGTTCAATGAATGCATGCAAATTGGGTTGAAAATCCTTGGTTTTTGTTTGAGAAAATTTTGCTTTTATCAAAAAAATATATGCAATCAATAGATATTCTGATAAAAATATATTTTTGATCCGTTCGATATTATTGATATGAAAATTATTGCTTGAGAGAGGAGAGAGCTAGGATTGATCTCTGAGCTAAGGGTTGATCTAAGGCGGACAGTAGATAGATTTAGCTAGTTAGCGAAAATGTTTACATGAAGGCCATTTCTTCAATATTTGTATTTATAAATGTTTGAATCCTTTATAAAAACAGTTAAAACGGCAATATATTGATGTATTGTATGATTCGTTCTTCTGTTGTTGCTGCTATTTGCGATCGCACATGCTAGCTCGGGTTTGGAGTGCTTCTCTTTTAGGTATTAATGCCATTCGTGTCGGCGTTGAAGTCGATGTGTCAGGGGGCTTGCCCGGTATTGCGATTGTAGGGTTGCCGGATGCTGCGGTTCAGGAGTCTCGTGAGCGTGTTCGAGCCGCCCTGCGTAATTGTGGCTATGCTTTTCCGATGCGACGGGTTGTGATTAATCTCATGCCTGCAGATCTGCGTAAAGAGGGGCCTAGTTTCGATCTGCCCATCAGTTTGGGGATTTTGGCAGCTTCCGATCAACTCAATCTTGCCCATCTATCCGACTTTTTGTTTTTGGGTGAAGTGTCGTTGGATGGCACATTGCATCCAGGGAGTGGTGTGTTGCCCATTGCTGCCACCGCTCTGAAGCTTGGCTTTAAAGGGATTGTGGTCCCCCAAGCCAATGCACCTGAGGCAGCCGTTGTGTCTGGACTCAAGGTGTATGGATTTGAGACGGTGGCCGAAGTGGCGCGTTTTTTAGATCGGCCCGAGGAAATTCCTCCATTTGTGAGTACTGAACCGCAGCATCTTGCAGAGGCGATCGCCACTAACCCGTCACTCGACTTAAAAGATGTGAAAGGCCAAGCCCATGCACGTAGGGCACTAGAAATTGCAGCGGCAGGCGGACATAACCTGATTTTCGTTGGCCCGCCTGGTAGTGGAAAAACCATGCTGGCCCGTCGCTTGCCTACCGTACTCCCGCCCCTCAGTTTCAACGAAGCACTGGAAGTCACCAAAATTTATTCCGTTGCTGGGCTGCTCAAAGATCGGGGCACCCTCATTCGCTCCCGTCCTTTCCGCAGTCCCCATCACTCTGCCTCTGGCCCCGCATTGGTCGGAGGCGGGAGTTTTCCACGGCCTGGAGAGATTTCACTATCCCATCATGGGATCCTCTTTCTGGATGAGTTAACCGAATTTAAGCGCGACGTTTTGGAATTTTTACGTCAGCCCTTAGAAGATGGGTTTGTGAATATTTCCAGAACCCGACAGTCCGTTGCCTTCCCTGCTCAATTCACCTTGGTAGCCAGCACAAACCCCTGTCCCTGCGGCTATTATGGCGATAGTATTCAAGCTTGTACTTGCTCTCCCCGACAGCGCGAGTCTTACTGGGCAAAGCTCTCTGGCCCGCTTATGGATCGCATTGATTTACAAGTCAGCGTGAGTCGTCTTAAGCCCTCAGAAATGACTGAAGTGGGAATAGGGGAAGCTTCTGAAAGGGTGCGATCGCGTGTGCTGCAAGGTCGTCAAATTGCCAGCCAACGTTTTCAGGACGAACCACAGCTACATTGCAATGCCCAGATGCAAAGCCGTCATCTGCGTCAATGGTGCCAGCTAGACGACACCTCACGGCAACTTTTAGAAGCCGCGATTCAACGCTTAGGACTCTCAGCGCGCGCAACAGATCGCATCTTAAAAGTGAGTCGCACCATCGCAGATCTTGCCCAATCTGAACAGTTACAACCTCCCCATATTGCTGAAGCCATTCAATATCGAACCTTAGATCGCATGCAATAAGCTGAAGCAATTTATGTGATTGGCATAAGACCGTGCCTAACCCTTATCTCATCGATTGACAGTTAGAAAATCGATCCATTTACACAGACTCAGTCTTCCTTATAGCCGACCCCTGCAAAATTTCTATTCGTTAGGATGCATCAAGAATTCCTATAGAAATATGGTGGGGATATATTCATGCAATTGCCCAATTTTGTAAAACAAACCACATTGGTAACTGCTCTGGTAGGAGCAGGTTTAGTGGGCCTCAGTGCTACAGCAAAAGCGAATACTCAGCCACCCACACTCCATTCCAACTTAGCCCAGTCTGCTGTTCCGAATTCTGCCTCTTACCCCGAACTTGCTTCCCCTACTTATCTGTCGCAAGCCGTTCGTATATACGCGCCAGTAAGGGAATATAGAACCTTGCCACCTGGCTATCGTAGGGTAGTGATCCGCAACCGCGTATTTTATACCAATGACGATAGAACGTATTTTGGCTATAGTCCTGCCCGTAGATCCTTTGTGGTGTTGAACCCCAACAGTTTTACCTATGCGCCTGCGCCTGTATATCGACCTGCAAGAACTCGGGCCTACGTGAATCCCAACCCTGGTCTTGGCTATACCGTTTTGCCACCGGGTTATCGTAGGGTAGTAATCCGTAACCGGGTGTTTTATACCAACAACAATAGAGACTATCTAGGCTACAGTCCCTCTCGAAGACAGTATGTAATCATTAATCCCTTCAGCTTCTTTTAGTCATCTAGGTTTTGAGTTGAGAGGGCATATTATTCTCCAGCCTTCCTCACTAAGATGACGGTACATCGACAATGACGGGCGATCGCCTCTGGCAAGTTACCTTGAATGACTTGTTGTAATAACCCTTCTCGGCTAGCGCCTAAAACAACAACATCGCACTGATCCTTCTGAGCAAGATCGATAATGGCGTCTGCAACCGAGTTGGCACAAAGGGGCGACGTCATTACTTCACTGCTCATACGTCGGCGCAAAAACTTGGCATCTTGCTCAAGGAGGCTGGTGTCGTGGGATGTATCAGATGGATGAAAGACTTGGCAAAGCTTAACTACTGGCGCACGACTTAAAGAGGTCAAAGCTGGTAACAGTTGCAGCGCATATTGAGCGTTGGGGCCACCAGCCACAGGAATTAGCCAGCGCTGTAATCGGTTTAATTGGATTGCTGTCTCAAAGGAAGGTTTGACGTTCAATAAGGAACCTTGGGCGAAAGGATCATTCAATCCTTGACCTAATTTGATTAAAACCAGGTCGCAAGCAGCCAAGCGAATTAAGGTATCTACGGTGTCGCCAAAGATGCGATCTGGAGATGAGGTGCTTCCCTTCCAGCCCATAAGTGTCAGGGTAATATGGCGGTCTTTAATGGTTTCTAAGACCGCTTGGGCTACATCATGGGCGGCTCGAACTTGGGTATGTACCGAAAGGTTCAAAGTTTGGCCTAGCTCGGTTGCCTGTTCCAAAATTTGCCGACTGGCTTTGAGATCAATCCGTGCCTCTGAGGGAGGGGTATGGCGTGGAATTAGGACAACTTGTAAGCATTCTAGTTCGTAGTTGTGTGTTTGGGCGATCGCCGCTCCCATGCGTAGTAACACATCTGCGGTGTGTGGATTAGAGAGCGGTACAAGCAACCGTCCCTGACCAATCTCAGGCATCCGCGACTGAAAGACGACAAACGATGCATCAGGCTTAGGTACTAGCCGCTCGACTCCACCCGCCAAGTGAGCTGCCTCTGCGCGAATAATATCGCTACGGGTAATAATGCCCACTAATTTTCGGCCTTCAGTCACTGGTAGGCTGTTTAGACCATAGCGATTCAGAAGATACAGGACGTGAGTTAAGGTATGGGTTGGAGAAACCGTGAGCGGTTCTGGCGTCATAATCTCCCGAATGGCGCTTTCGTTGCTCAAGCGACGTTGGGCAATACTTGCGAGATCGCTTTGCGACAAAATGCCCACCAGCTTGCCCCCGTCCATAATCGGGAACGTGCGGTGGGAAGATTGCGAAAAAGCTTGAATAGCTTGACTCACACTCATTCCGCTGGGTAGGGTTTCCACCCGCGTTTTCATAATGTCTGTGGCCTTAAGCTTGGCCCAAACACCCTCAATTTTGGGATCTTTTTCGAGGTGGATGCCGTTCCATTCCAGCAACCGATCATAGAGTGAGCCAGGAGACAATGTTTCGGCCACTAGATAGGCAATTCCAGAGCCCATCATCAGTGGTAGCACCAAATTAAAGTCCATCGTCATTTCAAACACAATCACGATGGCTGTAATCGGAACCCGTCCCACTGCGCTGAAGAAAGTACCCATCCCTGCCAATGCAAAGGTTACAGAGGAACCAGTGCCTAAAATATGCTGCTCAAGTCCTGCCACAATCGCCCCTAATGCAGCGCCTAGGGTTAAAGAAGGTGCAAATAATCCGCCAGGTGCACCTGAACTGTAGGCGATTAAAATCAGCACGCTTTGCACGATTAATGTCAAAGCCGCAAATTGCCAATTCCCACTCTCAAGGATTAATAAGTCCTTAAGGCCCTCCCCTTCGCGAAAAATAGCTGGCAGAAATGCCACAACCATCCCAGTCACGATTCCCGCTAGGCCAACTCTTAGCGGTAGAGGTAAATTCAAACGGCGATTCAGCGTTAGGCTCCAGATAATACTTTGATTGAACAACGCGCCTAATACACCTGCTAAAACGCCAAGGATCAAGTAGAAGGGAATATCAGTGGGTACAAAACTCGTGACTAAGGTACTCGGTTTAAGATCTAAGCTCCGCCCTCCCAACCAGCGAGAAACGGTTGCACCAATAAATGACGCAAGAATTGCAGTGCCTAAAGTGAGGTTAGAAACATCCTGCAATAACTCTTCTACAACAAACAA
>DATNQK010000798.1:0-1550 GCA_036704065.1 Stenomitos sp. | reverse complement strand
CTATGCGGCACAGCCATTAAAACGCATTGCCCGAGAGGCTGTACAAGCCACTGCCGCACGAATCCAGAACGAGACAGGAATTCTGGTGCGCTATCCGCCGTTATCTTGCTGACCCTTACCCCCTTTAACTGGAGGATGCCATGCCTTCGACTGCGCCTGAACCGACCACTGTTACGCGTCCTGACTTTCCACCGGGCTATCTCAACGTGATGGGCTATGTCAATGCATCGGAAGTGAATGGCCCTGGCTGTCGAGCAGTGGTTTGGCTGCAAGGGTGCCATCGCCATTGTGTGGGTTGCTTTAACCCCGATTCTTGGTCCTTTGCCGAGAATCAACTGATTTCTATCGAAGACCTAGCCACGTTCATTCTCAGCCATCCTCGGAACACAGGTGTAACCTTTTCGGGTGGCGAACCGTTCTGGCAAGCTCCAGCACTGGTTCTGCTGGCACGTCGCCTCAAGGCGGCAGGCCTCAACATCATGTCTTTTACTGGGTTTACCCTGGCTGAACTGCGAGGAGCCAATGCGCCCCCTGACTCCCAGGCGTTGTTGGCAGAGTTGGATATTTTGGTGGATGGACCTTACCTCGAACATATGGCCATTCACGATCCGCGATCGCCTGTTTCATCGCGCAATCAGCGGGTTCATTTTTTGAACCTTGCGTTAGCGCAAGAACCCGATTGGGCCAGCGATCAAGCAGAAGTGCATGTGTTCAAAGATGGCAGTCGCATCATTACAGGGTACTGGGGCCAAGCGGGTTGGATTGCTTGACCAACAGAGAGGCACTTCAACGTGAATACGATGGGCGACCCTTCACTGGCTGGGGCTGCTTAGATTAAATTGGGGCGATCGCGGTATTTAAACCACAGAGCGATACTGAAAGCCAAACAAAGTGGCAAAAACCAATTGCCAACTCGCACATAGAGCGTTTGCGTGGTGCGACGCTCAATCTTCGCGATATGGGTTAAGGAAACATTAGTGGGCGATATCCATTGGCTGTGTCCTTGTGGATCGATCACAGCGGAAATACCTGTGTTGGTGGCGCGAATAAGCCATCGATCTGTTTCAATGGCTCGTAACACATCCAAGGCATGGTGCTGCCCCATCATGCGAGCCCCAAAGGGATCGTTGTTGGCCACACTGAGGATAAATTGACCGCCTGCGGCAGCCTGGAACCGAAAGAGTTCGCTAAACACCGAGTCATAGCAAATTCCCACAATTGCCCGTCCTATGGCGGTATCAAAGCGCTGATGGTTCTCGCCTGCAATCATGCCGACCTTTAGGGGAGAAAGGCGGCTTAAAACGGGTTTAATCCACTGCTCGAAGGGCAAATATTCGCCGAGTGGAACCAACTTGACCTTGTTGTACTGGCCCGATACTACTCCATCAGCGGTAAGGCTCAGTAAACTTTGGTGATAGCCTTCCCCCTGGGGCATAAACACGCCTGCCCAGAGGGGAACCTTTGCTGCTTGCACTGCCCTTAACAAGGGCGCTTCTAAGCCGTACGAACGACCCCACAAAAATGGTAATGCGCCTTCTGGCAGCAGTACG
>DATNQK010000797.1:0-6536 GCA_036704065.1 Stenomitos sp. | reverse complement strand
TCGTTGGTATTGCCTTCGTGAATTGATTGAATAATTAGATCGACATCGACTTGCTGTTTGGCAAGCGCTCCAAACAGGTGAGCGGCAATGCCGGGTCGATCTTCAACCCGCAGCAGTGCGACTTTAGCTTGGTTGAGGTCGAAGCGTACCCCATCCACAGGACGGCCTAGTTCTAGGTTTTGCAAGGGGCGCGGCGCAACGCCTGGGGCAATCACTTTCGTACCTGGTTCATCGCTCCAACTTGAGCGAACCACCATCGCAACGCCATAGTTGCGCGCAATTTCAACGGCGCGTGGATGCAGTACCTTGGCCCCTAAGCTGGCCAACTCTAGCATTTCGTCGCAAGTAATCTCGCTGAGCAAGCTGGCATTGGGCACTAAGCGCGGATCGGTGGTCAAGATGCCAGGGACATCAGTGTAAATCTCGCAAAGGTCAGCCCGTAATGCGGCGGCTAAGGCAACGGCTGAGGTGTCAGAGCCCCCTCGGCCCAACGTAGTGACTTCTAAATCAACGGTGTTTGTGATGCCTTGAAACCCAGCGACCACTACTACCTTGCCTTCTTTGAGATGGCGCTGTAACCGTTCGGTTTCAATGTTGAGGATTCGTGCACGGGTATGGGCCGGTTCAGTTTCAATGCCCACCTGAGCCCCAGTGAGTGAAATGGCAGGTTGGCCTAAATCTTGCAGGGCCATGCTGAGCAAAGCAATCGAGACCTGTTCTCCCGTGGACAGAAGCATGTCCATTTCCCGCTGGCAGGGAGAAGCCGAGACACCATGAGCCAATTGCACGAGCTTGTCGGTCTCTTTAGACATGGCAGATACCACCACGACAAGGTCATTGCCTTCGGCTACCGTTGCCTTCACTCGCTGAGCAACTGCACGAATTCGCTCTACTGACCCGACTGAAGTGCCACCGTATTTTTGGACGATGAGTGCCATGAAAGTTCACCTACATTCCGCTAAAGCTTTGCAGTTATTTTAAGCAGTTCCGCTGGCGTTGATCGCTTTTGGGCCCCTGCATTTGATGAATTAAGGTATGGGCTAGCCCAATTGCATCTTCTGGTGTTGCAATTTGACCTTCTGCATGGGCGAGTTCCAAGGCCGCTAAAAGTTGGCCCACTACAGGGCCAGAGGCTAAGGAAAGGGCTTGCATCAGCTGCTGCCCAGATACCAAGGGGGTGGGGTGAGCAATGGGACTGTCAGGGTTGAGATATTCTTCAACCAAGGGAGTAATGCTCGACCAGGGTGCCCCAACGGCGATCGCCACCACGACCACAGCAGGAAAAATATCACGCGCGCTGCGGAATAGCGTATATTGCTGCGATCGATGAAGACTTCCCTGGGCTAAATCTTTTTGAAGTTGCGACAGCCCTACCAGAACTGTCAAGACTAAATTGATTTCTGCCTTGCTGTACTTCATCGTTTGCAGGGTTTGCTTGGCTACTGATGGATCAGCGCTGAGCAATCCCACGAGTTTCGCGGTGGCAAAGAGCGTGCGTCGTACCCCTTCCCCGCCTTTGGGATGATCGCTTAAGGGCCGATGTAGTAAGACCTCTAGCTGTGGCCAACGGGCGGTAACTTCCGCTTCGCTGCGATCCATCGCTTCAATTACCGCGATGCCAGAAGCAGAGGCATCAGGGAAAGAAGTTTGCAATAGTCCATCTTGCCAAAGTGCCCGCAACCAGCGTGTGCCCGCAGCATGGCTAAGCAAATAGCTCAGTTCGCTGCGAACGCGTTCGGCGGCCACTCCCCGTAGAGAGGGAGCTAAGTCATGAATGTGTTGTCGCGTCTCTGTATCAACGCTGAAATTAAGCTGCGCGGCTTGACGATAGGCACGCAGTAGACGCAGCGGATCGTCCATCAGATTCTGGACAGAAATCATGCGCAAGACGCGCTTTGCCAAGTCTTTCTGGCCACCTAGCGGATCAAATAGGGTTTGCGTATGCGGAGAATAGGCGATCGCATTAACCGTAAAGTCGCGTCGTTCAAGATCTTCGCGTAGCGATGAGCCGACCTGCAACGCAAAGTCAGCGGTGGCCCCATCAAAGACCACTCGGGCAATCTGACGCGCCTCATCAAGAACCACAAAACCAGCCTGGTACTGACGGGCAATCACCTGAGCTGTTTGAATGGGATGACACGGCAAGACAAAATCAAGATCTAAATAAGGCGATGCATACTCTAATAATGCATCGCGCACACAGCCCCCCACCAAATAAGCGGTCTGCGGCAACCATTGTAAGCTGAACGGCCAACGCTGAGGAGACAGAACCGAAGAATGCAACAGAAGCGATTTCAATAACAATGACTTGAAATAAACGTAATCTTAAATTCAAATAAACAGTCTGGATAGCTCAAAAGCTATCCGACTGTTGTTTTCTTACGAAATGGGCGAGGAGAGACTCGAACTCTCACGACCGAAGTCGCCACATTTTGAGTGTGGTGCGTCTACCATTCCGCCACTCGCCCGTTTGTGAGGCTTCACTAGTATACAGCAGGCGCAACCCGTTCTGCAAAAAAATTGTGAAAGCTCAGGTATTTTTAAAGTAAACCTTCACTCATGCTTTGTGGGATCCTTAATTCTAGGCCTTGGAACTTGAAGGTGAGCAGATGGCCTTAATGATTGAATGGGCGGCCTTACTGAAGTTGTTTGGATTAAGTTTGAGTGCTCAGAAATTTTTATTCTGCTGCCGTCAAATATTCCTCTTTTGAATGGAACCGATGCAAGTTTTTCATGAATTTGGGTGGAAGTTGTAGCGCGGGATACAAGTAGGCCATTGCAATTGCTGGATTTAGGGTTAATATATTGCAAGGTCTGTTTAAGTTATGGGAGTGACTTCAGCAGTTAGAAAATTAATCTCTAAATCGATTTTCTAAATGTTTGAATACAGACGCATTGCTCTTATTTCTCAAGGTGTGAGGATCAAATTTATGAAATCAGCAAAAGTCTGGAGCGGTTTGCTCCTAGGTTCCGCTGTGTTAAGTCTTGTTGGTGTTCAAGCTAAGGCTATTGCTGAAGAAGTGTCGTCCTTGGATGCCCTTCAAGGTCAAAAAGTTGAAGCTTCTAATGTGCACCTTTCGTCTTTGGTGGATGCAGGAGATGCCCAAAGCGAAGCTCAAGTAACCTCTGTTTCTCAGTTATCTGATGTACAGCCCACGGATTGGGCTTTCCAAGCATTGCAATCGTTGGTTGAGCGTTATGGTTGTATCGCAGGTTATCCCGACGGTACATTCCGTGGCAACCGTGCGGCAACCCGATATGAATTAGCCGCAGCACTGAACGCGTGCTTAGACCAAATCAGCGATCGCTTTGCCACCAAAGAAGACCTCGAAACTGTCAAAGCACTGCAAGAAGAATTTAAGGCAGAACTCGCAACGCTCAAAGGCCGCGTTGATGGTCTAGAAGCTAGAACCGCGACCTTGGAAGCACAGCAATTTTCCACCACCACCAAACTCAAGGGTGAAGCGATCTTTTTAGCTACCCAGGTGTTCGACGGTGGCACTAACACGACTGATGGCAACAATACCAATGCGGTATTTGGGAATCGAGCTCGTCTTAATTTTGATACCAGTTTTACTGGAAAAGATCAGTTAAGGGTGCGTTTACAAGCGCGTAACATTCAGCCCAATAACGTTGCATCTGGTACCAACATGACGCGGACCAGTGTAGATGGGGATGAAAACAATACCTTTACAATGGACGACCTATTCTATAAGTTCCCAATTGGGAAGAATGGGAAGTTTACCGCATTTGCTAAGTCTGCTGACTTCTATAGCCAAGTCAATACCTTTAACCCCTACCTTGCTAGTGATGGTTCAGGTTCCATTTCTCGATTTGGTCGTTTTAACCCCATATACCGTTTGTCAGAAACCTCTAACTCGGCAGGGGTTGTCTTTAACTACAAATTTACGGACAAGGTGGGTCTATCTTTAGGCTACGTTGCGGCTAGTCCTACCAATTCTGTAGGTACGACAGGTGGGTTGTTGGGCGGTTCTTATACGGCTTTGGCCCAGTTAGAACTGCAACCCGCCAAATCCTTTGGCTTTGGTGTTGCCTACGCCCATACCTTCCAAGAAGAAGGTCTTGTGAGCCTGCAATCGGGAACAGGAAGTAGCTTTGCTTCTAACCCCTTTGGGAATCCTTTAGGCAGCGATGCCACCAGTGCCGACTCGTTGGGCTTACAGTTCTCTTGGAAAGTCTTTCCGAAGATGAATCTCTCAGGTTGGGCTGGCTATACTCGCGCGAACTATCGCGGTGATGTTGGAGCCCTCGATGGTGCGAAGGCCGATATTATCAACTGGTCTGCTCAGTTTGCCTTCCCCGATCTGTTCATGAAGGGCAATTTGGGAGCCATTATTGTTGGCCAACAACCCTACGTCTTCAATCAGAATTTCCGCCCTTTAAATGGAGCGAATTCGAATGACCCGAATGCCAACTTCCACATCGAAGGTCTGTACCGCTTCCAAGTGAACGATAATATCTCGGTCACGCCTGGGGTGATTGTGATTGTTAATTCCAACAATGACAAGAACAATGACGCAGACTTTGTGCCTGTAATTCGAACCACGTTTACGTTCTAAAGTATGCCTATCGCTTTGTACAAGGCGAGAAGTGGATAGAGAACAAGAGGGACTTACACCATTTAGGGTAAGTCCCTCTTGTTTGGGCACAGGTGGTTGCGATGGACGGTTTTGCGGGTGTCGCTCAGCTGACCCACGGGGTTGGTTTGGTTTTGGAGGGCGGGTTTGAGTGCGATCGCTAATTTCAATATTCAGTATCCTCTTCTACAGCTTTGAGCGCTTAAGCCTCGTAGAGTGAGGGCTAAGATTGGTAGCCTACGCAACATAGAGACTTTATTGTCAGCCTTTGATGATGATTGAGCCTATGGGTTTGGTTTCGTATGCAATGCTTATGAATCCAACTTTTGATTGCGGTTATCGTCCGCTCTCGGTTTAGGGGTATGCTGATGCGAATTGAGCAACTGAAGGCCTTTGTGACTGTTGCCCAGGTTGGCAATTTTCAGCGAGCCGCTATGCAGTGTGGTCTGACCCAGTCCACCATTAGTCGTCAAATTCAAAGCCTGGAGGATGTGTTAGGGATGCCGCTCTTCCATCGGGGGAGCCACAGCCGCTTAACCTTGGCTGGTGATCGGTTATTGCCAAAGGCAAAACGGATTTTGACAGAATGGGAAGATGCGGTTGAAGCCATTGCCTCCCTGCGGGAAGGAAATCAGACTGAGCTGTGTGTGGCTGCTATTCATTCTGTCTGTGCCCATTATTTGCCCCCTATTTTGCAAGAGTTCTGCCGTCGTTACCCTACGATTCAGTTGCGGGTGACTTCCTTAGGCAGCGATCGCTCCCTCAAGGTGCTACGGGATGGTTTAGTAGATCTGGCGATTGTGATGCATAATCCCTCCTTGCTACAGCAGCAGGATATTGTCGTCCATAAACTCTATGACGAACCGATCCAAGTGCTGATGGCCGCCACCCACCCTCTGGCTGGCTACGAGCGGGTACCTTGGGCGCAACTGGCGGAATTTCCTCAGGTTGTGTTTAAGGATGGCTATGGGATGCAGCGCTTTGTTCAGAGTCAGTTTAAAAAATTGGGTCTTGAATTGAATGCCGCCATTGAACTCAATACGTTAGATGCTTTTCGAGGAGTAGTGCGCCAAGGTGAGATGATTGCACTATTGCCCCGTGGTGCCTTAATTGAGGCCAATGCTGATCCCTCCTTGGCCGTTCGTGACTTAGACCCACTTGTCGATGAATCCATTTCCGGAACACTGACCCTGATGCGAGAAGTGGTAATGGTTACCACTGCGGATCGATTATTGATGCCACCTATCGCCAGATTTTGGCAATTGGTTCAGGATCGGTTAGATATAGCGTTGTCCTTAGATCGAGGTCTGTCTGCTCAACTTGTCCCTGTGCCTTTAAGTGCTTTAAATTCCCTATGAGTCAAGCTTTTCGAGAACTGTTGCAGAAGGTTGGCAGCGGTCCCCATACCAGTAAGTCCCTCACGCGCGAAGAAGCTGCGATGGCGGCTGCGATGATGTTGCAACAAGAAGCAACGCCCATTCAAATTGGTGCGTTTTTGATTGCCCATCGGATGAAGCGTCCAACCGGGACAGAGTTGGCGGGGATGCTGGATGCCTATGAGCGCCTTGGACCTAAGGTGGCGGCAGTGTCTTCTCCGCACCCGGTGGTGGTGTTGAGTGTTCCCTATGATGGGCGATCACGGACAGCTCCGATTTTGATATTAACGGCTTTAGTCTTAGCCACTTGTGGATGTCCGGTGCTGATGCATGGTGGCGATCGCATGGCCACGAAGTATGGTGTGCCCATGGTCGAGTTATGGCAAGCCTTAGGGATAGACTGGACGCACTGTAGTTTAGAGACCGTTCAGCATACGCTAGCGCAATTTCAGTTAGGGTTTGTTTATACGCCTCGTCACTTTTCATTACTACAGCCGCTGGTTGAAGCCAGAGATCAGATTGGTAAACGTCCACCCCTCGCCACTTTGGAGTTACTGTGGTG
>DATNQK010000796.1:0-6276 GCA_036704065.1 Stenomitos sp. | reverse complement strand
TGATGTACTTTTATCTCTACAGTTGCAAAAAACTTACTTGGCTTCTAGATGTACTCCTTGGGACAACCGTTGAAGTGTACTTTGGCGAAAATCACAACAGTAATTAAAATATATTTGCATTAAGTAAAGCGTTTGATAGGTTCTCTCCATTCTGTTGCAGCAGAAAATCTTTGTGTGGATCGGTTTGGAGTAAGTGCAGTAAAAAGAACGCCTGCACAGGTGAGACTGAACAGGCGCTAATGGGTATTTTGTCTTGCGTTGAGATCCTCAAACGTCGCTTTCGCGAGGCTTGAAGCTGAGATCTTACAGCTTGGTGCGATCAGTCAAAATTTCGTAGCCCGTTTTCGTGACTAGAACCGTGTGCTCAAACTGGGCGGAGAGCGAATTGTCAACAGTCACAGCAGTCCAGCGATCGCGGAGGATACGGGTATGCCGCGACCCTGCATTCACAATCGGTTCGATAGCTAAGGTCATGCCCTCACGCAACTTCACATTGCGCATTTCGTGGGTGCGCACATTGAATACAGAGGGTTCCTCGTGAAGATTGCGCCCGACGCCGTGGCCTGTGAAATCTTCAACAACAGCAAAGCCATTGCTTTCTACATGATCTTGAATCGCCCCTGCCAGATCCATCAGGCAGTTGCCCTCTTTGACCTGCTCAATGCCTTTGTAAAGGGCTTCTTCTGCCACGCGAATCAATTTTGCGGCTTCAGGGGAGACGTCTCCCACCGCAATCGTAATGCACGAATCTCCGTGAAATCCTTGAAAGAAGGCACCTGTGTCTACTTTTAAGACATCTCCTTCGCGGATGACTTTCTTTTTGTTTGGGATGCCATGCACCACTTCGTTGTTGATGCTGGAGCAGATTGATGCAGGGAAGCCGTGGTACCCCTTGAAGCTAGGGGTGGCCCCCATTTCTCGAATGCGCATCTCTGCATAAGCATCGAGGTCTGCTGTGGTCATACCTGGTTCAACGCGTTCTGTAATTTCTTTAAGCACCGTGGCTACAATGCGCGACGCTTGCCGCATGATGTCGATCTCGCGTTTCGACTTGATTTCAATGCCTTTACGCTGCTTGCTGATGCTGGGTTGAGCAGGTTGGGCGAGTAGATTCGAAAGAATGTTCATGAGGGCTGTAGCGAAAGGAGCAGGACAGAGTGTAGGATTCAGGCGTATCACTGAGTCCTTCATTCAGGATAACCTTAATCTTCCTTGACTGACATTGCAAGTTCAGGCTCGACGGGGTGTTGTGCCTGAGTCTATTCCCATGTGTCTAAGGTTGCTGCCCAGTATTGAACCAGTGCTGTCATTTGCGATCGCCGTGCTTCAAAGGTGGCTGCCATCCAAATCAGACCCAATCCGAGGGCAATTCCCAGTGCCCATAAGAGCACTGATTCGTCGGTAATAAACAGCCATACCACCCGCAGAACCTTGGCTAAGAAGAGGAGCGTGCCTACGTAGAGTAAGGCTCGCACGCGCAACACCAAGCCCAAGGCTATCAACCCTAAGCTCAAGCCAATGGTCAACAGCCCTGAGACGAAAGAGGTATCCGATTCGTATAAGGCGGTCGTGCCGATGAGCCCAATGGCAAAGCAACGCAGCCAGTGCCGTACCTCGCGTTGCGTGGGCGATCGCAGCGCGGGGTCTACCTGTGCCAGATACAAGATTGAGAGGCCTACTAAACTAACTTTCCAAATGGAATCCTGGAGCGCTGTTGTTTCCAAGAGGCGGAACCCGGCCCAGTTCGCCATAATCAGCCCTACATAGCTCAGCCGAGGCGTTTGCGTTAAAACAGCCATCCAGGCGTAAAAGCCGCCCACAATCAACAAACTGCTGATGTTAATCTCCAGGGAAGTTAATAGGGCTGCGAGTACAGGTATACCAACGTTGCCGTACCAAAATGGTCGTTGGGGCCATCCCCAACGCCGCCACGGTAGCGAGTACAGGCCTAGGGCAATCCCCGCAGCGATCGCCGCACCCCACGTCAACCCCAGCCAATCTGGAAGTTGGGTATAAAACGTTTGTCCAATGGCAGCCCAGATCTCAATAATGGCCGCATAGGTCCATAGGCTGTGTCGTTTGCCTTGGGCTAGGGCATAAAGGCTGAAGCCAATCATTTCGACCGTCCATAACCCTTGTCCCATCTTGCTGAGTGAGAGGACGCAGGCGATCGCTAACAGCAGGGTGCCTAATCCCCAATGCAGATGCCCAAACACACTCAAACTGCGAGGAGGTAGACGTAGCAAGTGCGAGCCCCAGCACTTCAGTACCTGATCGGTTATAGCGAGTCCCAGTGCTAATCCGGCTAACGCGACCCATCCGTCGTCGGGTTGTCCTCCCTTGGCTTGGAGTAGCGCATAGAGCAGGAGTTCAAATGCGCCGACCGAAACACCCATGACACCCAGCAGGCCAATGGGTACTAGTGAGGTTTTGCGACGTCCCACGGCCATCATCACAAAGGCGAGAGCCAAGGTGTACAGTCCAGACGCAGCCGTCCATTCCGCGTTAGACAACAGCCACCCTAAGGCGGCATAACCCAAGGGCATCAAATGCCAAGCCCAACCATAGGACTGCTCTGATCGCTGGGCTAATTTCTCCCCTAAGAGGATGCAGATCATGGCTAAGGCCAGTAAGGCAATCGCAGCGACTGTTAGGGTTTGATGGGCCTGGGCTAAGGCGATAATGAGCGTCACAGCGAAGGTCCAAGCCACGCCAACTAACCAGCCTTGGGTTGGCCCCTGCCAGTAGCGATAGATAAGTGCAGCGGTTAAGCCTACACTGGCGATGGTATAAGGCCACAGGTTGTCTGAATGCCAAAAACTGGCACCACTCAGCCCCAGCAAGCCATATCCAAGCAGGGATGTAGAGGTCACTAAGACTAAGGCGATCGCCCATCCGTCCAAACTTAGTTTCAGCGGTGTGCAAATCGGCCAAGACTGGCGTTGGCATAGGTGCCGCAGTCCCCAGAGTGCGACCAGGAGTCCCACACAGAGCAGTAGCCATTCCGTAAAGTGATGCGGTAAGACTTCCCACCCCAGGGCATGGGCAAAGGTGAGACCAAAACCCACGCCAAAGGTTGCTATGAGCGTTGCACTCTTTCCCTGAGGCCGTGCCAGCAAATTGAGCAGCATCAAAATTGTGCCCATGCCAAGGCCAATCAGCCGAGGGGTTACGCCATCGAAGGTGAGAGCTTGGGCTGTGATCGTGCTCGCCACGCTGAACCCCAGTGCGGCATTGGTCCACCGGAATTGAGGCACAAACAGGAGGGCACTCAACAGTGTGGGAACAGACAACGCCATCAGCATGACGGCATCGTCTGTGGGAGGGCTAGAGAACAGCAGTAGGTAACCGAGTCCTGCCAAAGCCAGTCCAAACAACCATGTACTCTGCTGCCAAAGGGGACGTTGACCTAAGGCGAGAAGGGCGCACCATTCCAAAAGTGTACCGACGAGGGCGGCAATGCCCCACTGTTGCCAAGACCAAGCGGGGGCTAGGTTGTCGAGTATGGAGGCTGCTGTCAACAAAGCGAGGAAATGACTGCTATACACTAATCGCCGTATGACAGGGGTCCGGCGTTGGAAAATGACAACGCCCAATGTGGCTGTTGCCAGCAGTAAGGCCAAGGAGCGCAGGATTGGGTTTTCGAGACTAAACAACACCATTGCGGTGCCTAAGATCCAGGCTAAGACGTTGCCTGTGGCGACCAAGGCAGGCTGTTGCCATCGTTTCATCTGGCCGTTGAGGGTCAATACTCCAACCAAGTAGGGGAAAAAATGTAGGCCCATCAGTGCTTCTGGTAACCCTTGTGGGCCAACTCCTACAATCCACAACCCCACAATGCGAGCGCGCAGAGAAAGCGGGACAAGCTGTAAAAACACTTCGCCCTGCACGAGGGCCACAACCAGCAGTGCCACCAGCATTGAGGGTGTGCGTAGCCGTATCAGGCGATCGCCCAACAGCCACAGGCCTAGAATTCCAATGCAAAACGCCTGCCAAGGCGGGTTGGCACTGACACTGACTGTCCAGCCCCACAGCATCAGCCCTATTCCGCTCCAGGCCCAAATGGGTTGAGTGGAGCCAGTGCGTGCGAGCCAGCATAATACCCATCCGCATGTGCCCAAGGCTAACCCCAACTGTTCAAGGGGGACCGCTGCCATTGCGATCGCTCGAAATAACAACAGCAATACGGCAAAGATCAAAAGCACATCCCCAGGCACGATGCGCTGCCACCACGGCTGAGGCGTTAGGTCAGCTGTATCGGTCGCAAGATGTTGCGCTCTAACAAACCGGACGACGCTGGTACCAATACAACCGATATAGGCTGCGATCAACGGAATATGAGGCCAACTCCAACCCCAGTGCAGCCAGCTCAAGCCGATGGCATTGGCAGCGATCCAATAGGTAGAGGTGCTAGAGGGACGCAATATGTGCCAAGTTGCCCCTGAGAGAACGATGGCTGCCACCGACGCGATACCAATACCTGAAATGCTTTGCAGCAGATGGAAGCCATCCATCATCCAAAAATTTACAGGGATAATCAGGAGGCTGGCGATTTGCAGCATTCCAGCAGTGCGTTGGAGTTGTGGATTTTTTCCAGTCCAGAGTCCAGTAATCACAAAGGCGATGGTATAGCTGAGCAAAATGCCATACTGCCCTTCTGGAGGAAAAGACTGCCATTGGCTGGCTGCCAAGATTGCAGAGGACACAACCACCAAAAATACGCCTAGCCCTAGGAGCCAGATGACACTGACCTCGGTGATTAACCCCTCTAAAAATTGACTCACTCCTCCTCGGCGTTGCGGGGCTGGGGGAGTTGCAGCAACGGGGATCGCAGTGGCTGTGCTGATAGATGGTTCGTTGGGCGGTGCTATCCCAGCGGCTACAGGAGTAAGGACTGGCTCAGGGATGGCACAGACCAAATGCTGGCGGCAGAGTCCCCGTACCTCTAGGTCGGATAGTAAGCCCAACCGAATCCAGTCCTCTAAGCCCTCCAACAGGTCTGGATGATGGGCTGCAATTCGTACCGTGAAGGAAATGTAGTGTTCGGGTTGATTGGATGACATTGGCCACCGCCTTCGCAGAAGCATTATCCTTCAGGCTACTGTGCGATCGCCGTGACACTAGGGCCGACTATGCCAATTTTTAGACCGTGTACTGTGTTAGAGCTTGTCAATCCATACAGATCTAGAAAGTCTGCTAAAATCGCAGGCATCAGTCAAAATACCCATTGACTGAGTTTTTTTGAGGAGGAATGCAAGTCATGCAACAGCGTAAAGGGTTTAAGCAAGCCGTATTAGTTGCTGCTGTCTTAGGAATTGGGTTGACTTCCCTCGTTCCTGTGGCCAAAGCTGATGACGATCATGGTAACAAGCGTTATCGCAAAGTTTATTACGCACCCACGACGATCTATCGACCTGTGGTGGCTAAACCTGTATATGTGTATAGACCACCTGTTGTTTATAAGCCTGTATACAGACCGGTTACTGTTTATAAACCTGTAGCGGGGTATCGAGTTCTACCCGCAGGATATAAAAGAGTAGTTATTCGAGGTCGTACGTTTTACACCCCAAACAATAGAACGTTCCTAGCCTTCAGTCCCAGCCGAGGGCTGTATGTCAACGTTAACCCATTTACATTGTTCTAACTCAGTTAGCACAAGTCAACCATGCCGCCCCTCCGCAGCTTTGTAAAGGAAAACAGTTGCAAGGGGCGGTTTTTTATGACAAAAAGATAAGACCCTTAGGCCGCTTTGGGGATTGTAATATCAATGGGGGTAACCGTCTGATTCAGGGTTTCCAAGGCCGGTTGGATAGCTTGACGGTTGCCAACCACTAGCACCACCATCTCTGAGGATTTGAGGGTGCGTTGTGCGGCCTCTAAAACCTTTTGAGCGGTCATTGAGCGGACGGCTTGCTGATATTGGGTCAGAAAGTCTTTGGGGTAGTTGAAATACTCATATTGCATTAAGCGCAATAGCGTTTGTGAGGGTTCAATGAAATTAAACACGAAGGAATTGAGAATGGATTCCTTGGCAAAGTCCAATTCTGGCTTAGTGAGAGGGGCTTGCTGTACTTTGGACAACTCGGTACGAACCGCTTTAATAAATGGAACCGTTGCGTTAGATCGCGTTTGCCCGCCCGCAATGAAGATGCCAGGGTAGTCGTAGCGGGGGCTCCAAACGGCATAGACCGAGTAGGCCAGTCCCTGTCGCGATCGCACTTCATCAAATAGCCGTCCACCAAAGCTATTGAGCGCTTCATTCATGACATAGAGGGC
>DATNQK010000795.1:0-7043 GCA_036704065.1 Stenomitos sp. | reverse complement strand
CTCGAAACTGCCCAACAACAGTTGCAAACCGCCCGCGCCAGACTCGTCACCAATACGCAATTCAGCGAAGCCCAAGAACAAGAACGCACCATAGACTCAGCCAAAGTCCCCTTAGTGCAAAATAGCGGCATTGCAGCCCAGCAAGCCCAAATTGATGCGCTGCAATCCCAGCGTTCGTTAGCAATTAAAGAACTCACGCGCTATCAATTTTTGGTCAACCAGGGGGCTGCACCGCGCAGTGAAATTGACCAGCGCCAATCTGAGGTAGACCAACTCAACCAACGCATCCGGCAAGCACAAGAAACCTTAGCGCAGTTGATCAATAGCCGCGATCGCGAACTTGCCAATGTTAAAGCCCAAATCAATACCGCTCGGATTAATACCGCTCGGATCCAAGCGGAAAATGATGTTGCGAGTGCCAAACAGGCCATTGAATTGGCTCAAGTCAAATTAGATAACACCATTATTCGCTCACCCGTAAGTGGCAGAATTCTGCGGATTGTGACCAAAGCAGGGGAAAGCATTGGGGATCAAGGGCAAGGGAAAGGAACCCTAGTCGAAGTGGCAGATACCAGCGCAATGCAAGTGGTTGCAGAAGTAAGTGAATCGGATATCCGATTGGTCAAGCCTGGGCAGATTGCAAAAATTGTCAGCCGCAATAAAGCCTTTGAAGGCACTTTGACAGGACGGGTCACGGAACTCGGGCGGCAAATCTTTAAAAATAACGTTCTCAATGATGATCCGAGTGCATTCAGTGATGCCAGGGTAATTCAAGTCAAAGTAGCCATTGATGATAGTGAAGCAGTGGCCAAGTTCACCAATCTTCAGGTCGATGTCCAGATTGAGGTACAAAGCCCTCAGCCATCTCCTCCTTCATAATTTTGATCCGTTGGATCATGCATTTTGGTCATTCATTCACGTTCTTCATGTTTAACGTAGTTGCTCTCTCTAACCTTGTACACGACCGCACTAGACTTCTAGTGGGTATTGCAGGCGTTGCCTTTGCTGTCTTACTAGCCTTTATTAACCTCGGCTTTTTAGGAGCCCTATCAGACACCGCAGGACTCGTCTATAACCAACTTGATGCGGATGTCTACCTAATTTCGCCCCTATCTCTCAACGGCACCTCTACCAAGCCCTTCCTCAAAGAACGGTTGTACCAAGCTGCGAGTCAAGAGTCAGTTGCAAAAGCCTCCCCGCTCTACATTGGCTATGGCGCATGGCGCAATGCCGAAAACAATGATGCATTGTATATGTTGGGATTTGGCTTTAACCCGAAAGATCGCCCCTTCTTATTGCCCGAAATCAAATCGGACAGCGCTACTGAAGCATTAACCCAGCCCAATACGGTTTTTTTAGATCGGCGATCGCTGCCCAAGTTTGGTCCCCAAAAAGTGGGGCTGAAGACTGAGTACAACAGACGTAACGTCACGATTAATGGCCTTTTTGCCCTGGGGGGTGGGCTAGCTGCGGAAGGAACCGTGATGATGAGTGATCAAAACTTCCTGCGCTTTTTTAGCCCTCGAACCTTAGATCGCATTGATCTGGGATTACTCAAACTTAAACCTGGTGCAGATATTAACCAGGTCGTGCTGACCTTACGCCAGAAGTTACCCTCTGATGTGACGGTTTATTCCAAAGCAGATATCATTGCCCGCGATCGCCAGTATTGGCTAGAAACGACAGCCGTGGGCTTCATTTTTAGTCTGGGGGTAGCCGTTGCACTCATTGTAGGCGCGGCGATCGTGTATCAAATTCTGTATGCAGACATCGCGAAAAACTTCAAGGAATACGCCACCCTCAAAGCGATTGGATTCCATAACCGCTTTCTAATGGGAGTCGTGTTGCAAGAAGCATTGCTGTTGGCGGTGATGGGTTTTGTACCCGGCCTAATTTTATCTTTAAGCGCCTATCAGCTCATCATCCAAGCAACCAATGAAGCAATTCCGATGGTGATGCCACCGGATCGCGTGGTTTTGGTCTTAATCCTTGTAACCATTACCTGCCTATTATCAGGCGTACTTTCTCTGCGCAAAATTCTAGTGGCTGACCCCGCGAATGTGTTGTAGAACCAATTTTTCTGCCAATGCCACAGCTCACCCCCTCCGTTGCCTGGTTAAACCTTACCCACAAGCCCACCCGCTTGATATTGCTCCTGAGCGGCATTGTATTTGCTGTGATTTTAATGTTTATGTTTACGGGCTTTAAGAATGCCCTGTACGACAGTCAACTTCAGTTGATAGAGCATCTGAGAGGAGATGTGTTTATTGTGAACCAACGCCGTGTAAGCCTCGGCATTCCAATTCAAATCTCTCGGCAGGTGCTCTACCAGGCTTCAGGGTACGAAGGGGTTAAATCAGCCTCAGCGCTGTATTTAGGGGAAGCATTTTGGAAAAATCCCGACACAAAGTTGGTACGCCTTACCCGAGTGCTAGCCTTTAACCCCGAAATTCCGCTGTTTGACTTTCCAGAACTGCAAGATGTTTCAGAATTGCGCTTACCGAATACCACCTGGGTTGATCGCCTCGCCCGTCCCGAACTCGGCCCCATCAAAACAGGTACAGTTACAGAACTCTCTGACCGTCGAGTCAAGGTTGTAGGCAACTTCACCCTCGGTAATGACTTTGCCTCTCTCAATGGCAATCTACTCATGAGTGAAGCCAATTTCCAGCGCTATTTTTCCGGTCGCGATCCAAAAGAAGGCAATCGCACCCTTAACGAAATTGATATGGCCGTTCTGGAAACAGAACCACAATTTAGTGCAGCTCACATTGCTACCGTACTACAGCAGCAACTTCCCAAAAACCTGCGAATTATGACCCGTTCCCAAATCGAACAATGGGAGCGCACCTATTGGCAAGAAAGTTCCAATATTGGCTTTGTCTTTGGCATCTTAACCATCATGGGTTTTGTGATTGGTGTCATCCTCTGCTACCAAATCATTTACGCCGATGTCAATGACAACCTGAGGCAATATTCCACCCTTAGGGCAATGGGATACCGCAATACTTTCTTATACATCGTTGTGTTTCAAGAAGCACTCTTACTGGGGGTGATGGGATTTATCCCTGGGATTGTGCTCAGTTATGGCCTTTATGAAATTGCCAAAATTGCCACGGGCTTAGTCTTTCAGATGACTTTTGATCGCAGCGCCCAACTGCTTGGGTTCACCATCATGATGTGTTTTTTGTCCGGTGCAGCAGCCCTCTTTAAAGTGCAGCAATCTGACCCAGCCGACATTTTTTAGTTGATCGCCCTTTAGCCCTGATTTCAATCGATATGCAGCAATTTCTCATCCTTTGGTTTGGACAACTCGTGTCCCTGATTGGGTCTCAATTAACATCCTTTGCACTCAGTGTATGGGTCTATCAACAAACCCACTCCACGACACTGTTCGCCTTTCTTCTGGGGCTAAACACACTACCTGTGATTTTGCTATCCCCCTTAATTGGCACCCTTGCTGATCGCTTGAATCGCCAGCGGGTCATGCTCTTCAGTGACTTTAGTGCGGGATTAAGTACGGTAGCCTTGGCGATCGCCATTCATATCAATTACTTACCCATCGGACTAATTGCCACGCTCATTTTGGTGAATGCAACCTTTACAAGCTTTATGCAGCCCACCTTTACCGCTGCGACCAGCCAGCTTGTGCCTGCAAAATATCTTGACCGCGCCAGTGGCCTCAATCAAATTAGCCATTCCGTAGCTCAGTTACTCGCGCCAGTGTTGGGTGGTGTATTACTGATGAGCATCGGGCTATCCGGCATCATTTTGATTGACGTAGGAAGTTTTGTAATTGCCGTCCTCACCCAAATTTTTATCCGCATTCCCAATCTCCCGCTCTCAACAACAGAACACCCCACAGAATCGATTAAAACCAGCGCTCTTAAAGCCATCGAGTTTCTTAAAGTACGGCCAGGCTTGATTGCCCTGTTAGCTTTCTTTGTGGTCAAAAATGGCCTCACCTCCATTGTCTATGTTGCTACCACGCCCTATGTCCTGTCCTTTGCATCCTCCGCGGTACTCGGCAGCATTTTTTCCATCGGTGGGTTAGGCATGGTCGCGGGAGGCATCATTCTCAGCATTTTGCCCGAAAGCCGTTCTCGCATTCAAACCATCATGGCCTTTTGTGGCCTGAGCGGTTTAACCCTGATGGTTTTAGCCATTCAGAACTCTGTCACGACATTTATGGTGGGTTCATTCTTATTTTTCTTTGGCCTACCCCTACTTCATGGATCGGGACAGGTAATTTTTCAGCGCAAAGTGCCGACGGCTCTTCAAGGACGAGTGTTTGCCTTTAATGAGGCGATCGCCGGAGCCTCTGTCCCCCTTGGCTACCTCTTAGCAGGCCCACTCAGTGACCTTGTGTTTGAACCCCTCATGCAACCGAATGGCCTTTTGGCTAATAGTGTTGGTCAAATTTTAGGAGTTGGGCCAGGGCGCGGCATTGCTTTGTTGTTTGTCGTTGTGGGGCTCTGCCATGCAACTTTAGCGGGGTTGATTGCCTTATATAAACCGCTTCGTAACCTAGAACAGTTGCTACCCGACGCTAGTGAAAAAATGATTTCAGACCACATTCCCGACAATATTCCTGCAAAATTACATCGAGAATGTCATGCTGAAGTATCAACAGTGTCGCCAAAAATCTCGAACCTTCCTGCTGACCAACAATCCCCCATGAATCCGATTATTTCTATCAAAAACCTGAACCATTCCTTTGGCAAAGGCTCCCTCAGCAAACAGGTGTTGATTGACATTAACCTCTCCATTGAGCCAGGGGAAATTGTGATTATGACAGGACCATCAGGTTCTGGAAAAACCACACTACTGACACTGATGGGTGCGTTGCGCTCCGTTCAAGATGGCAGCCTCACAGTTCTAGGACATGAGTTAAACAATGCCTCTAACAGCAAACTAGTCCAAGTAAGACGCAATATTGGTTATATCTTCCAAGGGCATAATCTGTTGCCTTTTATGACTGCCCGTCAAAATGTACGGATGTCCCTTTCTCTGAAAAACCAAGCAGATCGCAAAGGGGCTCTCCAAAGGGTGGATCACATTTTAGACGCGGTAGGATTGGGCAATCACCTCAACCACTACCCCGAAAAACTCTCCGGTGGCCAAAAGCAAAGGGTGGCGATCGCTCGTGCCTTGGTCAACGAACCCGCCCTAATTTTAGCGGATGAACCAACTGCCTCCCTAGATAGCAAAACCGGAAGGGATGTTGTGGAGCTAATGTATCGGCTAGCCAAAGAGAAGCAATGCACAATTCTACTTGTCACCCACGACAACCGAATTCTAGACATTGCAGATCGCATTATTGCCCTTGAGGACGGCAGACTGAAACCTAGTTCTAGCCAAAGCAACCTTACCCTATTCAACCCAGCAGTATCAACAGGCTACGTTGAGGTATATGGAAATGATCCATACTCCTCACCAGTTGCAACTGGAACACCACCCACACAAGATGTCCAGCAAGAATTACCTCCAATTGTGTGGCAACCTACAACAAGCACTTCACAACCAACCGATCCCTTGCAACTGAGCAAACCGAGTGGTATTACCCCCACCCAAACGGGCTGGATACCACCTAACACCATTCCTAAAGTTGCTAAAAACTACACCATCGCTTGTATTGACGACAGTCCTACAATTCTCTACTCCCTCAAAGCCTTTTTATCAGACAGTTTATTCTCAGTTGTACTGATTCAAGATCCCATCCAGGCATTAGTACAACTGATCATGGCAAATCCCGATATGGTCATTGTGGACATCAATATGCCCAAACTAGATGGGTATCAATTATGTACCTTACTGCGCGAGCATAAAACCTTTAAACATATCCCAGTCATCGTAATTACAGGCGATCCCCGCTCTCTAGATCCGGTCTTATTACATAAAGCAGGTGTCACAGATTACCTAACCAAGCCCTTTGAGCGCTCTGATTTAATGATTAAGTTATTTCCCTACCTGACGTAGAAGTGGTTTTAGGGAATAGAGTACAGACGTCGGGAAGTTACTATTCTTTGCGATCACACATTTTAGGGTCTTTATACAAAACCCATTGATCTATTATGATAGTTGACGGCTTTCAGATAGAAGTAGGCAGTTTAGATTACTTACTTTCACTGGCCAAAACTAAGACAAATTAGAGAATTAATCATAATTTCAAAATGTTCAAAGTAAAGTTTCGTTTTTCTAAATTAATTGGATTATTATTAGTCGTCTTCTTTTCGTTTTTTACAGTGTATGTAGCAAATTCTCAACAACTTTCCTCAACCGACATTCCATCCAATGTATCTCCTAGACAAACCATCAAGAATAAGTTAGCGGACGACGTCCTACTAGAATCAGGAATTGCACAAAGATATGATATGCACTTCGACCACTTGATTGGCACATTAATTGGAAAAGGCGACGATCTAAAGCTTTATCAAAGATTTAGAAAAATGTTTACCAGAGAAATTGGGTGGACACACTTTAAAGAAGCTTATGCCGCAAAGTTAGCATCGGACTTTTCAGAAGATGAACTTAAAGAGCTATTAAGTTTATCAAAGCAGCCTTTGATGCAAAGGTTACTAAAATCCGAGGTCAATGCATATCTAGATACATCCAAAAAAAGATACAAAATGGGATATGAATTATGGAATAACTATAATAATGAAAAAATTAGTCTACCTCTAGAATAGATAATCAATTGTATAAAGAAACGCAGTAAACTGTGCTCAAAAATGGACAAACAACTTACTCAACTCACTCTATAAATTTATGTAATAGGCTACTCCTTGACTACTCAAGCTAATAAGCTAAACCCAAGAACCTTTGCCTTTTAAAGTGGCTTTTGATGAGTCTTAGCAAAGATAGAATTTTACTTTCAGGGCCATTGCCTAGACAAAAGGATTTCTAGGGCGTGTTTTAAAACTGAGAGCTAAAATGGAATTAGTCACATCATAGGAAGAACAAATTGACATTGGTTGCACGCAATCCAATCTCACGCAAAGACTTAACCAATCAACAATGGCAACGATTACAACCGCTGTTGC
>DATNQK010000794.1:0-5625 GCA_036704065.1 Stenomitos sp. | reverse complement strand
GCCCCGAATGGCCAATTGTTTAAGGGACTTCATTGGTACTGTGCTCCTTGTGTCCCATCTGCCTCATCTGTGTGCCTAGCAAGGGTAAACAACCTGGAGCAATTACTTTGACCAAGATTTAGCTTTGTTTTGCAGTTTGCTGCTTTGGTCGTGGCTGGCCAATCTTGAAATTGCCTCCTGTGTACCATCGTTTGCTGTTATCACCGTATGAAATGAGGGCTTCACTTAGCATGGACAATTCGCGGCAGTAAGGCAACGTTTGGCATAATTGCCCTGAAGGCACCAGGGGAGTTTAGAAACGCATGGATAGCACCCGCCCGTACTGTTTTCCTGACAGTGCTTCTACTGCTGCGGCCACAGACTTTTGCTATGACCCACCTGCTGCGGCCCATGGCGCAAAACGTATCCTTGTAAAGCCGAATTTAGGCTACCCCGTTGGCCCACCTGTCACTGTGAGCATGCCGATTTTGCAGGCCGTCTTGCAAGGCATTCGCCGTGTGAACTCGCAGGCAGAAATTTTGATTGTGGAAGGGGTGTGTTCTCCGGTGTCTCTCACGGAAATTGCCAGTCGTAATGGCTTGGATGCAGTGCTCGATGAAGGCATGCAACTGCTGGATGCCGACACTTTACCGCTTTGTGCCTATCCAAATCGTTCGCTGCAACCCGTGAGATTTAAGACAATGCTGGCTCCGGCCCTATTGGCAGAAGTGGACTGCTGCATTAGTGTTGCAGCCTTTAAGCGAACCATGCTCCAAGGCAAACCCTTGATTTCGGCATCGCTGAAAAACTTATATGGCTTGTTTCCGCGTGCGTACTATAAAGCCAGAAGCGCGTCTTCTCGGGGACAGTTACATCGTCCTTCGGTGCCTTTAGTATTGCAGGACGTGTACTTCAGTATTGGAACTTATTTTCAGGGTGCGGTTGTGGATGGGTGCCACATGTTGGCGAGCCCAGATTGGAAGCCTGACCGGGGAAGGTCTATTCCCCTGGGTCAAGTAACCTGGGGCAACAGTCTGCTTGCTGTAGACCGGAGCGCTTGTCAGAGTGCTGGTGAGAGCGTCCCTGATTATATTGAGGCAATTGAGGCGCTGCGCAGTTTAGCCTAGGGTTTCGGGACAGTACCCTAGCCCTTGAATAAATTGTTGGCGGAATGCTTCAACTTCTGAGAGGTCAGGCTGACCATGAACAATCACAGCCACTTGATAGCGTTGCATGACTTCAATAGGAGAAAAGCCAATTTCTAAGTCTTGGAGAACGTTCTGCAAACGGTTGTTGGGTTTGTAGGGAACACCCAATTCCGACAGAAAGGCTTGCAAATCGCCCAGCTGAGACAGAGTCCATTGGGAGGAGCACATTACCCTCACAACCCAACCATCGAGCTGATGAATCACACTGATGAACTCGATGGGCCTCGTATGATTGCTTTTTAGGTGCTGGATGACCCGAAGGATGAGACTGGCATTACCGAGATAATAGAGGTAGTCCATAGCTAGTGCCTAGTTGAACACCCTCATGTGCACAGGAAGGGGCACAAGGTGCTTGATTCTATTGTTTCGTGTCTGGCTCAGGATGTGATAGGGTGAAACCCCGCGACTTCATAGGGAGAATTACCCAACTTAGGGTTAAAAGTCTAGAGTAAGTTGGTTCTTGCTGATTTCAGTGGGCTGGGGGTATGACCTGAGCGCTGAGGTTAGAGCTAGGTGTATGTGTTAATGATTGTTGGGTTATGGGTTCTCAATTTTCAGACGATTCAGATCAGTTACTTAGTGCCTATGATTACGACCTCCCAGAGGCGCTGATTGCACAAACGCCAATGGTGCCACGCGATCGCTCTCGGTTATTGGTGGTCAAAGGTGAGGGATGTCAGCACCAGATCTTTCGCGATTTGCCTCAGTTTTTACAGCCTGGGGATTTGTTGGTTTTAAATAATACGCGTGTACTACCCGCTCGATTGTTGGGGCGCAAGGTATCGACGAATCCTGGGTCTGAGATGCCGCCATTGGCGGTGGAAGTGTTGCTGCTAGAGGAACAGGCCCAACAGTGTTGGCTGGCGCTGGTGAAACCCGGACGACGGCTGAAGCCTGGTGCTTGCGTGGAATTCGGTGAGGTTGATAACCCGTTGCTGCGCGCAGAGGTGTTAGAAACCGATACTGCGACTCGGGGTCGCGTGCTGAAGTTTGAGGTACTACACCCGAAGCTCAGCTTTATGAATGCTTTAGAGCAACTGGGTCAGGTGCCGCTGCCTCCCTACATTCAGTCTCTGGCGTCACAACCGGAGCAATATCAAACGGTGTTTGCGGCCAATCCTGGAGCAGTGGCAGCCCCTACGGCAGGGTTACACTTTACGCCTGAACTATTGGAAACGCTAACGCAGCAGGGGATTCCCCAAGCCTATGTGACGTTGCATGTGGGCATTGGTACGTTTCGGCCTGTGGAGGCGGAGTGCATTACCGACCACACGATGCATGCCGAATGGGTGGATGTACCAGAGGAAACGGTGCAATTAATTCAGCAGACGAAGGCGCGAGGTGGACGGGTTTTTGCGGTAGGAACAACGGTGGTGCGATCGCTGGAAGGTGTTGCCACACTCTGCGATGGCTTAGTGCCCTATTGCGGCAAGGTGAATTTGTTTATTTATCCGGGTTATCGCTGGAAGGTGGTGGAGGGGTTAATTACCAATTTTCATTTGCCACGCTCTAGCCTGTTGATGTTAGTGAGTGCCTTGATAGGACGAGAGCGATTATTGCAGGTGTACCAAGAGGCGATCGCCCAAGCATATCGTTTTTATTCCTTTGGTGATGCCATGCTAATTCTGCCTGAAGCTGTGATTGGGGGCAGATAACCAACGCAAACACGTCACGGCTCAACACTGCCATAGCATTTTGCCAGAGCGTCCATCGGGGGACAAAAATACATAAGCAACCCCTGTACCGAAATTAGCAGAAAGGTCTTCATTGTCATGCAATTGCAGAATCAAGGGCGACGGGGTTTCAAAGGGGTATTCAGGATTCTGGATAAACCAAGGGGAGCCACCAATTTTATTAATACTTAAACTTTCCCAAGCTTCATCAGATTCGAGAGAACTCATGTTCTCCATTGCTGATTCCTCGTAGTAAGCTTCATTCTGAAGAGTGAGTTCAGCCTTGCATTCGCTCGGAATATAGCTCAATAGCTGGTCGTGCCACCGTTTCATTGATGGCCCTGTTGCCAGCGGTTGCGTGGGTACATAAACAAGACCATTGGGTTGAATAATCACTGCGTTATCCCCATAGTCAGGCTCCCAAGCGATGGGTTGTTCTTCATCGTCGGCCCAGGAACTCATGAAGATATAAGCCATCTTTCCAGGGATATCACCAAAAATTTGTGGATCTAGGGCTACCTGTCCAATAAATTCCATTGGCTTACCATTGGTGCGGGCAATGGGCCATTGGGGTTCTTCCAACCAAACAGGTTGTCCGCCAAATTTGGTGATAGGTTCACGAATCGGTGTGGTGGTTGGTTTGATCTGTAAGGCAGCGCGTTTAACGGTACGGCCATGTGGCCCTGCGATTTCTCGAACCGTTGTTTCTAAGTGCAAGCCCTCAACGGCCGATAAAGCTTCGTCGCGATGCAGAATTTGGGCTTCTGGATTGGCACTTGGAATGAATGTTAAACGGCACCGTCGCGGTGCAGGTGAGGCTGAATGTGCAAACTCTTCCTCGTCTTCGACGTTGAGTGTTGAGGTGATGGCAAAATCAGAGTCGTGGTTTGCTGGCTCATCTTCTGGTGCATCAGTGTGTGATTCTGAGACATTGGAGTCAGCCTCTTGCAGAATAGGTACTGGCGTGTTGCTTTCAAATAAAACGGTGTAGGAACCGGGTTCTATGTCCAAGATGGCAATGGTTTGAGATCGGATGGCGAGTGGGACGGTTCCTGAAGTCACTGTCAAAGGAATTGCCAAGGCTCGCACCGTATCCGCTTGGAGTTGCACTTGAGAGTGGGTATATATCTCCAGTTCTGTTGTATCCCAACTGCTGCTCCCTGTGGGGATTTTGAGTGTAAAGGTGCCAGGGCTCCAGGCTAAGCCTTGCCGATGATGATGAGCTTGCCAATATTGATGGTTGGATGCAGCTTCGGTATTGAAAACGCTGAGCTTTTCGTTATAACCAGCGATTGGAATGGCGATCGCCTGCTTTGCCTCGGTTCCAAACTCTAAGCGAACGTGTGGAGTTGCCTGGGTTGTCTCCTCCGGAATGGGCATTTGAGGAACTGCGTAGTCAGGATCATGACGTAGCACAGCCACAATGGGCTGTTCACAGGGAATGCAACTTAGACGGCAGTGGGCAGTATCGTCCTTTTCTTGCCGAGAGGTAGTGTATGCCTCAAAAACAAGCTGATAGTTACGAGGGTAAAGTCGAATTAAACCTTTAGGCCAAATAGACTCGGCAGTTCTGCTATCCCCAACCATACATAAATAGGAGCCTGGTATAGCGTCCTCAGTCTCACTAAATGGAAATGCCACTGCATGTTTGGTTTCTGATAAGAAGTTGATTCGATTGGATTCATAGACTTCAAAGATGGCTTGCTTCACACTTTTGGGCAGGAAAAACGCAAGACTATGTCCAATCATCTGGCAACTGTTTTGCAGTTTCTCTATCCATGAGTCATTATCCAACTGATGTTCGGCGTGCCCCACGGTAATATCTGGATAGGTAGTAGTGTCTTGATAATTAAATATAATTGTTTCTAGTAGTCGCATCTACTTAAAAACCAATATGGTTTACGGTATTGATTCTAATTATCTCAGTTTATTTTGTAATCCATAGCTCTGTAAAAATATTAAGCTTTTACCCATAATATTGTGTGGATTCCACCTTGCCTTATTAACTTAATGTGAATGTATGGTGCTATAGTGCCTGAGCCTTTGCTCTAAAGGATAAACAGCAGGACACTTTGAAAATTAATCTCTAGATGTTGGCCTAATGCCAGATTTCGGCTATAGAGCAGTGGCGATCGCACCAAGTTCCTCGCCAGACATTCAGGGCAATGTCTAGGCCAATTTTGGCAGCAACCAGCAAAGGTTTTGAAGAGGCTATAAAGTTTTTGAGGTTAAAGCGTGGGTTAAAATTTGCAACTGCCGATGCTTTGACACAAGTAAGATTGGTTTGATGTGAGCCAGAAACTCTGCCTCGGGTTGCTTAATTGAATTTACTCTGAGAGTGCAGTACTTGCAGAACGGCCATTGTAAAGGCTCATCGACTTTTCTACGCCTTGTCGTAAGGCCAATTCCACTGCATCAGCAGCCATATCTAGCACCTCTGGCAAAATACGCTGTTCCTGCGGCGAAAACTTACCCAACACATGAGAAATTGTGTCTTTGGCACCGCCTTCTAGGGCAGCTTTGCTGATTCCAATTCGCAGTCGAGGAAAATCCTGGGTGCCTAAATGGGAAATCAGCGATCGCATTCCGTTGTGTCCGCCAGCCGAACCGCTCAACCGCATGCGTAACTTACCCACAGGCAAATCCATTTCGTCGTAGATCACCAGCACCTGCTGCGGCGCTAACTTGTACCAGTCCAGCACAGCGCGCACCGATTGCCCCGAATTATTCATAAAAGTCGTCGGCTTCAGTAAATAGATCCGCCG
>DATNQK010000793.1:0-2228 GCA_036704065.1 Stenomitos sp. | reverse complement strand
ATTGAGCAGTTCCCCTTTCTCATTACACACCAGATGCAGCTTAAGACCGAAAAACCAGTCGACAGAGGTCTTCCCTCTTGCTGCTATGCCTTTGAAAACCTGATGACGTTTGATGCGGCGATTGTGGCAAACCTGGATTTTGGTCGCATCCATCAGCGAGATGCCCGTACATTGACCAAAACAACTGTGCAGATAAACGCTCAAGGGAATCAAGGTCGAGGGTATCCATTCCACAAACCGGGTATAGCTCACCAGTGGTGGAAAAGCACTGAGCCATTGGACACAGACTTTATCGAGATAAAAGGCTTTGAAATTTCGGTAGAGAGATTGGTGAAAAGCGATCTGGATGGTCATGAGTTCACTGAGGCACAATTGGGCCTGACGTTGACGATGCTTGTAGCCATCGCTGAGGCGTTGTTTATGCCACAAAGGTTCAAAAATCTGGCAGAAATCATCCACTGAGCAGAAAAGTTCTTCTAGACTGAACATGGGGCTAACCTGTAAAGCTATTGGGTGATGACTTTTAGCTTACTCGTTAGCCCCTTCCTTATCTGCCCTTGATACTGTTTAATTTGGTATCACAAATGCCGAGCCGTCCACCAGGTCGCAATACCCTTCGCGCTTCCTGAAAGAACTTCGTTCGACTGGGGAAATGGAAAATGCATTCCACAGCTAGCACTACATCCATCGAGGCATCCGGAAAAGGCATCTGGCAAGCATCCCCTTCAACAAATATAATCTGATTGTTACCCAGGGGTTTTACTTCCTCGCGTGCCCGATCAAGCTGCCGGAAGTCAATATTAAGACCCGTTAAGTGCAGGTTTTGGAACTGTTCGTTCAGGCTGGCGATTGTACCGCCAAAGCCATAGCCAGCATCCAGCACTTGATCACCTTCCTGTACTCCTGCCGCAGCATACACTCTTTGGCAAAGCTGTTCCGAGGCGATCGCAAAATTCTCAATTGAGCGGTCAGCTTGAGTGGGATTGGGCCAATATCCCCAATGCACATGACGGCCAAAGGCTTTCTGTACAGTCACCTCACCCAAAGTGAGTTGTTCCAGCAGGATGTCCAAGTAGGGTAGGGAGATATTTGCAGGACGCATGGTTGTCAGACTCACAGATAGATAGGGGTTACGATGATTAGCCGTTGGCTATTGTGTTTGACCATTGGGTGAGTAGCGATTTCTCAAATATTTCGTCATCATATTAACCATTTCATGCAACAGAAGGATTGACAACAGTTAGTTGCATTTCGTCAATTTCTGCCGCTGATGATGACGCAAACCGTTAGGTTACTTTACTTCTTAAAGGAGATATGAATCCAGATTTTCTGTAAATATCTCAATTTTTGGATGTTTATTATTTATGTTAAATTTGGTAATGCTATTAGCAAAGGTAAGTAGTAACTCTAGAGTAAAGCTTCAACAGGGTAGAAGATTTTAACTCTGAGAATGCAGTTACAGATGCTTTGCTTGAAGCACTGAGGGAACGAGGTCATGTGAATATACTATTGAGGTTCATCGCTGAGGGCAGTGGTAATCGCTGGAAATTGCAAAATGAAGCGATCATCCAGACCGAATATGGTTCAACGGATGTGTTGAGTCTGAAGGAAGTTGATAAACCTGTCGTGCCGGATAACGGCGTGCTGGTCAAGGTTTATGCTGCATCTGTCAATGCTGGTGATTGGCATCTGATGCGAGGGACCCCATCTCTCATCCATTTTATGTTTGGGGGGATACTCAAGCCTAAAATTAAGATCCTTGGCTTTGATGTTGCAGGACGGGTTGAAGCTATTGGCAAAGATGTGAAGCAGTTTAAACCTGGGGATGAGGTCTTTGGCGACCTTTCTGAGTGCGGTTTCAGCGCGTTTGCCGAGTATGTCTGTGCAACAGAAGCGGCATTAGTGCTGAAGCCAGTCGTGACAACCTTTGAAGCAGCGGCAACTGTTCCCACGGCAATTCGTCATCTTGAACAGAAGTAAGTGGTAGCGAAAGTTGTCATTTGTATTTGATATGCAATCCACAACGCTGCACACGTTCAGGGTGAAAGAAACTGGCGTTGATTAATGAATATATATACTTAGAAAAATCTAGGGCGTGTTTTAAAACTGAGAGCTAAAATGGAATTAGTCACATCATAGGAAGAACAAATTGACATTGGTTGCACGCAATCCAATCTCACGCAAAGACTTAACCAATCAACAATGGCAACGATTACAACCGCTGTTGC
>DATNQK010000792.1:0-3738 GCA_036704065.1 Stenomitos sp. | reverse complement strand
ATGCGTTTGTAGAAGTGCGGCTGGCGGTCATTTTCTCGACGGTCATCATCATTGTGGTTTTTGCACCCATCTTTAGCTTGACCGGAGTAGAGGGACGAATTTTTGCCCCAATGGGGATGGCTTATCTGCTATCCATTGCGGCGTCTCTTGTGGTTGCAATGACCCTGACTCCAGCACTGTGTGCCATTCTGCTGGCCAATCGCACGCTTCCCCAAGAGAACACCTACGCTTCCCGATTGGCAGCACGCTTGTATCGTCCATTGCTGAACTTGTCATTGCGATCGCCCCAAATCATTCTGGGTTTAGCACTCGCCGCGCTGGTGGCAACGATCACCATTGTTCCGTCTCTTGGACGAGTGTTCTTGCCAGAGTTCCAGGAAAAATCCCTGGTTAACTCAATGGTGCTGTTTCCAGGTGTATCGCTGGAGATGACCAATCGTGCAGGCATGGCACTGGCAAATTCGCTCAAAGACAATCCGCTCTACGAGTGGGTGCAGGTGCGCGCCGGACGTGCACCTGGGGATGCAGATGGGGCTGGCGTGAGTATGGCGCATGTGGATGTAGAACTGAGCGATCAAGCCATGCAAGACCGCGAAGCTAGCATCAAACAATTGCGGCAGGAGTTTAACAAACTGCCTGGGGTTGCCTCTAACATTGGTGGATTTATTTCTCACCGTATGGATGAAGTGTTGTCGGGTGTAAGAAGTGCGATCGCGGTCAAAATCTTCGGTCCCGACCTGGCCCAACTGCGAACCATTGGAGAACAAGTACGCGATGTCATGGAGCCAATTGCTGGCGTTGTAGACTTGCAGCTCGAACCTCAGTTACCCATTCGCCAGGTGCAGATCCAGTATGACCGAGCGGCAGCGGCTAAATATGGCTTAAGTATGGCAGCGATTTCGGATGTCGTTGAGACAGCACTGAATGGTCGTGTTGTGTCACAAGTACCGGAGAATCAGCAGTTAATCAACATCACGGTTGGTTTGCAAGAATCCGCTCGAAATAATCTGGATGCGATTCGTGCCATTCCGATGAGTACGCCTACTGAACAAACGATCTCACTGAGAGACGTTGCAAAGGTGGAATACGGCATGGGCGCAAACGTGGTCAACCGAGAAGACGTTTCTCGGTTAATTGTCGTCTCGGCAAATGTGGCTGAACGCGATTTGGGTAGCGTTGTGAGTGACATCCAAGCTCAGATTAAACAAAAGGTTCAACTGCCTAATGGCTATTTCATTCAGTACGGTGGACAGTTTGAATCCGAGCAACGCGCAACCAATAACCTGCTGATTTTTAGCATTCTGGCAGCCCTTATCATTGCTGTGCTGATGTTTTTTTCAGTGAAGTCGTTGCCTGCAACAATCGCCATCATGATCAACTTACCGTTGGCGTTAGTTGGCGGTATTGCTTCAATCCTCTTCACGGGAGGGGTTATGTCGATCGCCTCTCTCGTTGGTTTTATCACCCTCTTTGGCGTTGCGGTTCGCAATGGCTTGCTGCTTGTAGACAACTACAACAATAAATTTGCCCAGGGGATGAACCTCAAAGATGTCATTGTCAAAGGTTCTTTGGAACGAATTGATGCCATCCTCATGACAGCACTGACCTCAGCACTAGGAACATTGCCGCTGGTACTCTCCACCGGAGCCGGAAATGAAATCCTACGTCCATTGGCGATCGTTGTTTTGGGGGGACTGTTTACCTCTACAGCGTTGACATTACTGGTCATTCCTGCCCTGTATGCCAAATTTGGCAAATTCTTAATTCCTAAGGTCAAGAGGTTGGAGTCAATTCTAGTTCATTCTGATTCGGAGGCGGTTCCTCCAGACATCATCACAAGTCCTCAACCATGAAGACTTGTCCTTAATGGGAGTCCATTAAACCGTTTGTATGTCTCAATAAGCCATGCCTCCCCTCAATCGGAGGAGAGGCATGGGATCCGCTATTACCCGTATCTGGTTAACGCTCGATTCGCTTGTGTGTCAGCTTTGCTGAGTGCTTGGCGCGGACTTTTTTGTTGGCATGTGATGCTGTTGCGATGCCTTGATGCTTTTACGAAGATTCAAGTCTTGGGAAAGACTATCTCTAGTCGTCCCGCTCTTGGTAGTCTTCCGCAGACATCGGATCCAGTTCCCAGCGTCGGTCATCCCGTTGTTCCAACATATCGTGGGTGCGCAAGAAGCTGCGGTCATTCATTTCAATGCCAACAGCTGCGGCGAGTTCTTCCACGACATCTTGATCGGGCGTCGGTGTGGTTCCGCCTACCGCCTCTTCTCCTGTGGTCTCGGCGTCTTCGAGGTTGGCATCTACATCTCCGCCTGTTAGCACAACGTTGGCTTGGGTTTGGGCATCGTGATCGGTGTCAGAATATTGGCCTGCACGATCATTTGGGTGTCCCTGTAACCCTGTGCCATAGGATTCTGTTAGAGTCTGAGGGCGATCACTGATGGTTTCGGTTGTATCGGTGCTCGCTTGATCATCGAGATCATCAGCGGCGATCGCATCTAAGGCCGCCTCATCTAGATCCACTTCCACTAAACCGATTTCTGCTTCAATCTCTGCTATAGCCTCTAGATCTGGCTCTAACAGCGCTGCAACGTCCTCCTCTGGGAATTCCGCTTCAAAATCCTTGCGCGCAGCTTCTAAATCAGCATTCGGTATAGCTTCATTGCTCGCAGTCATTAACCGTGCTCCTCGCAGTCTTTATGGACGCTATGAGCACATTAGCGAATGCAAACGGGTGTTTTTCTCTCCAGATCAGTAGACACAGCCCTCCATAGATAGCTGTAGATTGTCTTTCGCCTGCTCTATGGAATGAGTGAGGTAATAAAGTCGCGCATCAGCTTCAATACCTCAGGCTGAATTTCATGACCCATTTCCAGCTCATGGTATTGCACCTGTGCGCCCGCTTGTGTGAGTACATCCCGGGCATTGCGTGCTGCCGAAACGGGAACAACGCTATCGAGGGAGCCATGAATCATCAAGATAGGCGGAAAGGTTTTGGGTAAGGGACGCACGGTGGGAGGGTGCAGATATCCACTTAAAACCACCAATCCCGCTAGAGGGAAATGGCTGCCCACATCTAAGGTCATTGCCCCACCTTGAGAAAACCCAGTCAAAATCGTGCGGTTTAAGGGGATTTCTGTAGTTTGCTCTAGGTTGTCTAGCCATTGGGTTAAAGAGGCGCGGCTTTGGTCTAAGCCTTCGCACTTCGACAGGTCCGAGAGGTCATACCACATCCCACCTCCTGGTACATGGGGATGGGGTAAAGGGGCATCGGGAAAAAGGTATTGGAAAGAATTGAGTTGGAGGTAAGGTGCGAGGGACGCTAAATCTTGGGCATTGGCACCCCAGCCATGCAGGCCAATAAAACGAGCTTTGGCAGCAGCTAAGGGTGGATTAGGATAGGCGATCGCATTTAGAGACAATCGATAACTCCCCGTAGTTCAAATAGAGGGTTTGCCCTTTCTGGTTTAACACTATCTGCGCCATGTGGTGCCATAGAAGGTGATGTTCTCTGCCGCGCCGTCTCCTGGCCTGTTGGGAGAGCGTTGATAAAACCTTCAAACCTTCGCCCTTGATCCAGATAACCTTTATTCTGATAAAGGCATGGACTTATAGGTTTGATTCGCGCATGGCTCGTCTGGCACTGTTAAGCACTTCTGATAAAACTGGGCTCGTGGAATTTGCCCAAACACTCGTCCGCGACTTTGACTTCGAAATTATTAGTAGCGGCGG
>DATNQK010000791.1:0-4560 GCA_036704065.1 Stenomitos sp. | reverse complement strand
ACGCCGCCCCTCTATCCAGAGATGACGGTGGAAAGTTATCTCAATTTTGTTGCCCGTATTAAAGGGGTGGCAGCAGGCGATCGCCCTACCAAGCTAGACTCGGCCCTAACGCGCTGTAATTTGCAAGATAAGCGTAAGGTGCAGATTCGCAAGTTATCGAAGGGGTATCGCCAACGGGTGGGGATTGCCCAAGCCATCGTCCACGATCCACCTGCGATTATTTTGGATGAGCCGACTGTGGGGTTAGACCCGCGTCAAATCATTGAAATTCGCAACTTAATTAAGGCACTGGCGGGTCATACGACGGTTTTGCTGTCTACCCACATCTTGCCGGAAGTGAGTATGACCTGCGATCGCATTGCCATCATCAATAAGGGCAAGGTGGTCAGCTCCGGCTCTTTAGACGACCTGATGTTGCAGTTGTCGGGTGGGATGGCCTATGAGCTAGAAGTCGAAGGGGAGCGCAGTCAAATTCTAGCCCCCTTAGAAAACGTTCCAGGCATTGCGGGTGTGCAATGGTTAGAACAAGACCACTTGCCAGAGCAACGCCATAAACTACGGGTGAGCACCGAAACCAACCTCAGCTTTGGGAAGGCGATCGCAGCAGCACTCGTGAGTCATGACGTGGGACTGCATGAAATGCGACGCGTCAGCGCGAGCCTTGAAGACGTATTTTTGGAACTCACCACGGAAGAAAAGGCAGTAGAGGCCGTCTCGAATTCAGAGGCTACCTCGCTATCCGCTGCGCCCAACGAAGATAACGTGGACACCCCAGAGGCAACTGCATGATTACCGTATTGGCCAATATTGACGCCATTTTTCGCAAAGAACTGCAAGGGTACTTTAAATCCCCCTTGTCTTATATCATTGCTGGATTTTTTTGGATTTTAACTGCCATCTTTTTGTTGCAGACGGCCCAGTTTGTGATTGAGCAAGCTGCACAGGCTGACCTAGGACGCCAGATGGGGCAAGGGAGCGGCGCCCCGATTGATGTGCCCACTATTGTGCTACAAAACTTCCTCTCGGTGATGGGGTCGATTTTGTTATTTATCTTGCCCGTGTTATCGATGAACCTGTATACCGAAGAACGCAGGCGCGGCACCTTAGAACTGTTGGCAACCTCTCCCATTACCAACTGGGCCGTAGCAGTGGGCAAGCTTTTGGCAGTGTTGACCTTTGTTGTGACTTTGGTGTTGCCCATTGCGCTGTTAGAGCTATTCATGCTCGGCGCAGCTAAGCCAGCTATGCCCCTGCCCATGTTTTTGGTTGGACATTTGGCGATTATTCTGTTGGCTGCGGCGGTGTTGTCCTTGGGAATGTTTATCTCTTCCCTCAATGACAGCGCTATCGTTGCGGCCTTTATTACCTTTGTGTTGGTTTTATTGCTTTGGATTTTAGATGTGCTGGCACAGGTTGCCGGTGGCCCTGTGGGCGAAGCATTGAAGCATTTGTCGCTACTCAAGCATTACACGAGCCTGAGCCAAGGCGTCCTCAGTAGTTCTAGCCTGGTCTTGTTTGTCAGCTATGTGGGATTGGGCTTGTTTCTGACCGCTCAGTCGATTGATTTGCTTCGGTTTCAGCAGTCTTAATCTTGTGGCATCGTCTGGGATGTGATGCCAGTAGCAATTCAACAATCGAGCTATTTTTTGCGAATGACAGAGGTAGGTAACTTGTGAAACGTCTTATGCCAACGCTAAACCTCAACCCCAAGTGGGTTAACCTTTTGTTCTGGGTTGGGCTAGGCTTGATGCTTGCCGGACTGAGTGCCAGTGCTATTTCGGGAACTTGGTCGCCTGTCGTGCTAGGGCTGGTTGGTGGCGGACTTTTTCTGGCAGTGGTTTGGTTGGGGCTGAGTGCATTAAATGCGCCGGATACCAATTCGCCTTGGTGGGGCAAGCGCTCTGTACAGGTGGGAACCAATGCGCTCCTCACAACCTTTGCAGTATTGGTGATTTTTGGTGGCATTAATTTTCTGGCGGTGCGTCTGCCGGGGCAGATCGACTTTACCGAAAATCAGCAGTTTTCCTTGGCACCCCAAACAAAGCAGGTGATGAAATCACTGAAGCAACCTGTGAAGGTGAGGGTATTTAGCAACCAGCCCTCCCCGCAGCAGCAGTCGCTGTTAGAGATGTACCAGCGCCAAAACCCAGATCGCTTTAGCTTTGAGCGCATTGACCCCCAAGCCCAGCCTGGTGTGGCTCAAAAGTACAACGTTAGCGCGATGGGTGAGGTGATTTTAGAGACAGGCGATCGCACTAAAACCCTAGAAGGCGAGTTGACCGAACCCAACCTTACCCCTGCGATTGACGCTCTTATGCGCGATCGCAAGACAAACGCCTACATTGTGCAAGGCCACGGTGAAGCACCCCTCAATGGGGGGCAAGGCAATCTGGACAGCGCTGTCACCGAACTCAAAAAGCGTAATATCAACGTTACGGTTCTCAATTTAATTGAGCAAAAGACCATTCCTGAAGATGCGGATGTGGTCATTATTGCTGGCCCCAAACGCCCCTTCCTGGAACCAGAAACCAAACTCCTGACGGAGTACTTGAACAAAGGCAAATCCTTGCTGCTGTTGTTAGATCCAGGCGTTAAGACGGGGCTAGACCCGCTGTTGAAGAATTGGGGCATTCAACTCGATGATCGCATTGTGGTAGATGCCTCGGGTTCGGGTCAGTTTTTAGGCTTAGGCCCCGCGATTCCCTTGGTGACGCAGTATGGCGACCACCCCATTACGAAGGACTTTGCTCAAGGCCCCTCGTTCTTTCCTTTAGTGCAAGCGGTCACAGTTAAGCCGCCTTCCGCTGATGAGCAGTCTACGACCTTGTTGTCGACCAATCCTCAAAGCTGGGCAGAAGGTGATCCAAAGCAAGAAGACTTGCAGTTTAACCCTGCCCGCGATCGCCAAGGTCCCCTTTCGATTGGTGTTGCAATTACCCGCAATGCAAAAACGAGTGCTTCTGACCCGAAGCCTGCACCTACCAAAGGTGCCGCAGCTAAACCAACACCGTCTCCTTCCCCCAGTCCTGAAGCGAAGCTGCAATCCAAATTAGTCGTGATTGGGGATTCCGACTTTGCAACCAGCGGCCCCTTCAGTAAAGGATTGAATGGAGATGTGTTGCTCAATAGCGTGACTTGGTTGACGGGCGATCAAAATGACCCTAGTTTGTCGATTCGGCCTAAGGAAACTAAAGATCGTCGGCTGGAACTCACGCCGCAAACCTGGCGGATTTTGTCCTTCATTGGTGTGGGCTTGCTTCCCATTGCTGCCTTTGGCTCTGCTACATTCTTGTGGTGGAAACGACGCTAGGGGTTGTTCTCTAAAACAATTGCGTCAAACCACGGGCTAAGTCTCTGTGCCCGTTGCTTGTAAACTGCTGCATTTTTCCGCATTAAATTCACATGAAGTTGAAATCTAGCACCATTGGACTGTTGGCGATCGCCATTCTTTCGACAGGGGGGCTGTATCTTTGGGAGAAGAGTCGTCCTGAAGATACTGGTTCATCAGGGGATCAGGCGGCTGCCAAACCTCTGTTCGGTTTTAAAGAAAGCGACATTGAGCAGGTTGCCTTGTCTACCCCCACCCAGACCATAAAGCTGGAAAAATCGGCGAAAGGATGGCAGTTAACAGCACCCGTTAAAGGGCCTGCGGATGATGGCACCGTTACCTTCCTTGTGAATTTGTTGGCGACGGGCACTAGCGAACGTAGCTTGGATGTAGCCCCAGCAGAACTCAAAACCTTTGGTCTTGATCAGCCGAAGGCCACGATTGATGTGGGCCTCAAGGATAAAAAGAGCCATCGTTTACTGTTGGGATCGCAAACCTTTAACCAGAGTTCTCTCTATGGTCAAGTGGATCCTGGCCAGACTAGCGGTGCTAAGTCCAACGTTACGGTTCAGATCGTCCCCACAGGGTTTCTCGATGCGGTAAACCGTCCATTGGCTGAATGGCGTGCGAAGCCGCCTCAGAAGCCGCCTGCGTCCTCAGCACAGCCTTCAGCGCAGCCCTCAGTTGCCCCCCCTTCTCCCTCGGCTCCAACTCCTGCTGCCAAACCCTCTCCGTAAGGTGAAGGGTGACGCGAGGTCAGCCTTTAGTCAAAGTGATGCTGACCTGCTTGGAGTTCCTTAAACCGCAGTAACAGACCAATGGTGACTTGCTTCATGATCCAGTAGAGCAGTCCCACAATCAACGCAATCACCGCTGTAATCAACAGCGGTGTTTTTTCGGTAAATTCGTTGAGAGTTGTAAGCACGAGGCTTTTAGGGGCTGAGATGATGTCCCAGCTATTGAAGCGTAAAAATCGGCCTAAATAAATGCCAATGGCGCAAAGGATGTGGGTGAGCAACTCCAATCCTGGAATGTATCGTTGATGCCCAATGTTGCGTAAGTAGAAACTTTGATTGATGAGGGAGAGTACATAGGCTTCAAAGCTTAAAACAATTGCGCCTAGATGGATGGGGATATAGTACAAGGTCACAATCCATACCGATGGGGTGGCCCATGTTGCTTGGATCAGGTGAACCACATCCGTTAACACGTAAGGCGCATTGGGTAAGAAT